>SXNB01000209.1 GCA_005777205.1 Burkholderiales bacterium
CAGACCGGCTCGTAGGCCACCACCGCCGTCGCGAAGGCCGCCCTACCCGACTTCGCCAACACGGCGTCCAGCTGCCGCGCCACCGTCACCTCCGTGCGCCCGGCTTCGCGCTCCTCGAGCGTCTCGCCGACGCACAACACAGGCGTCATGCCGGCCGCAAGCACCGCGGAGAACTTCGCCGCCACCTGCCTGTCGCCCTCACCGTAGAGCTGGCGCCGCTCGGAATGCCCGACCAGCACGTAGCGGCAGCCAAATTCCGCCAGCATCGCCGCCGAAACCTCTCCGGTGAAGGCGCCCTGGGCGTGCTCGCTTGCGTTCTGCGCACCCAGCGCGACCTTCGTACCCTGCAGTAACCCGGCGGCCTGCGCGAGGTACGGATAAGGCACACACACTGCGCATCCCGCGCCCTCCAGTCCCGAGGCGCCAGCCGCCACCGCTTCCAGCAGCGCCGGGTTGGCAGCCTTGCTGCCGTGCATTTTCCAGTTGCCAACAACGAGCCTGTTGCGCATCGGGGCTGATTCCACGCGGAAAATTGCCAAAGCCCTGAATTTTACCCTTTTTTGCGCCGCAACAGGCGTGCCGCGAAGCTCTGGACCGTGTCTCCGGGCCGTGCTCCGCTGCGCGCCGCGGACTGATTGAGGTGAGAGAGGATTCCGCTGACCCACATGGAGCGCCCATCGCCTATGCGGGCGCTCATGCAATCCACGGTGGCGGCAGCGATGTCGCGCGCTTCCAGCACGGGTAGCCGGGTAATTCCGATGCGGTCAGCACCCAAGCCTGCATCATTGAACACCGCCGCCATCGCTTCCACAGCCAGCGCGGATTCGCGCCGACCGCCGTGCAGCGCGCCATGGGAGCCGATGAGCAGGATGCGGCCGGCGTCCTCTGGCAACGCCATGCCGACCGAATCCAGCGCCCAGACCTCGGGCGGGCCGGCTTCAAGGCGGTAGCGGCCTTCCGCATACGGCGGCGGCGCGGCGCGACGAGGGGCGGCCAAGCGCAGGCGGGCGGCTGCCTCCCTGCAAAATTGCCCGGTGAACACGCCCACCAGGGTCGCCTGCAGGTTGGCGTGGCTCACCACGCCCCGCCGCAGCATGTCGACGCCATCGCCAATGCGAGCGCTGCGGCAGTCCACCGCGGCAGCCGCCATGCCGATGTCGTCCAGCCACGAGAGGCCGGCGATGCCGGCGCGGTCCCGGCCAAGCCCGGCGTCATTGAGGATCAAGGCGTGGGCGCCGGCGCTGGCGCCTAGCCAGGCCGCGATGATCCCGCCATGCGAGCCAGCGACCAGCACCTTGCCGGAAACGTCACCCAGGTCGGTGACGCTTTCGGCCGCGACGATCTCAATCACAGGTAGCCCAGGATCCTCGGCAGGAACAGCACGATCTCGGGCACGAAGGTCAGTACCAGCAGCAGCGCGGTCATCGCCGCCACCAGCCAAGCGCACCACTTAATGGTGGACTCCATCGGGATCCCGGCGAGTCGGCAGGTCACCATGAGATTCACCGCCGTGGGCGGGGTGAACTGGCCGATGGCGACGTTGATCGTCATCACGATCCCGAGCCACACCAGGTTCCAGCCGTAGGCTTGCGCTACCGGCAGCAGGAACGGCAGGAACACGAAATAGGTCGCGGTCGCGTCCAGCGCGGTGCCGGCCAGCAGCAGCATGAACGTGATCGCAAGCAGCACCGTCACCTCGCTGGTGCCCGAACTGGTTAGCCATTTCGCGAACTCGTTGAACACGCCGATGGTGTCCACCGCCCAGCCGAAGAGCGACGCCAGCCCGACCATGAATAGGATCACCGCCGAGATCTCCGCCGCCTCGGCAAGCAGGTCCCAGACCTGCTTCCAGGTCATGGAGCGGTACACCACCAGCCCGATGACCAGGCCGTAGGCCACCGCGACCACCGCCGCCTCGGTGGGCGTGAAGGCGCCGCTGCGCATGCCGCCCAGGATGATCACCGGCGCAAGCAGCCCCCAGCCGGCGTCCCTCAGGCTGGGCCAGAACGCGGGCGCCGGCTCCGGGTCGTTCGCGCCCCAGCCATTCACGCGCGACAGCACCAGCGCGGCGAGGATCAGCGCGACGCCGCACAGCAACCCCGCGACCAGGCCGCCGGCGAACAGCGCCTGCACGCTTGCCTGAGGCACCAGCACAGAATAGATGATCAGAGCGATGGAAGGCGGGATAACGATCGCAGTCGAACCGCCGGCGGCGATAAGGCTGGCGCTGAACTCGCGCGGGTAGCCCACGCGCGTCATGGCCGGGATCAGGATCGCCCCCACCGCGGCGGCGTCGGCCGGACCGGAGCCCGAGATGCCGCCCAGAATCATGCAGACGAGGACCGCAGCGACCGCCAGCCCGCCGGCGCTCTTACCGACGAGGCTCTCGGCCAGGCGCACCAGCCGCACGGCCACTCCGGATCGTTCAAAGATCATCCCCGCGAGGATGAACACCGGCAGCGCAATCAGCGGGTACTTGGCGATGCCGCTGTAGACCGTGTTGGGCACCGACATGATGCCCATCTTGGCGGCCAGGATCACCACCACGCCCGACAGGCCGAGCGTGACTGCGAGCGGCACCGCCGCGCACATCAGCACCACGAAGACGCCGAACATCAGCCAGCTCACGCGGCGCGGCTCATGCGGACTTCTTCCCCAGCAGGTGCACGAATCCCTGCACGATCCGCCCCAGCACCAGCAGCGACAGCAACGGCAGCCAGACGGTGTAGATCCACTGCTGCCAGCCCAGCCCCGGCGAGGTGACCTCCAGTTGGTAGTCATCCCAGGCCATGTAGCTGCCATACCAGGCGATCAGGCCGACCATCAGCGCGCTCATCGCCAGACCGAACAGCAGGAAACGCCGGCGCCAAGTCCAGCCCATCTTGTCGGTGAAGTAGGTGACGGCCATCTGGTTGCCGTCGAGGAAAGCCTTCGCGGAGCCGGCAAAAGTCAGGAACACCAGCAGGAACACCGACATCTCCTCAGTGAAGGCAAAGGAGATGTTGGTGATATAGCGCACCAGCACGTTGGCAAGGGTGATGAGGCAGATCGCTGCCATCGCCGCCGCGCCGAGGAAGCGCTCGACGCGGAACTTCGCACCCGGGGGTAGCGTCGGCGAAGCCCCCCCGTTCAACTCAGACAATCAGGCTACTTCTTGCGGCCAGCGACCGCAGTCTCGGCCTTCTTCACCAGATCCGGGCCGATCTGCTTGGCCCACTTCTCGTACACCGGCCGCGTCACCTTCTGGAACTCGGCGCGCTCGGCCGCCGAAGGCTTCACGATCTTGACCCCGAAGCCCTCGATGGTCTTGTGCATCGCCGGGTTATCACCGGTGAGCCCGTCGCGCGCGAGATCGATGCAGTACCTGCCCGCCTCGACGGCGGCCTCACGCACGATCTTCTGGTCTTCCTTGGACCAGCTCTCCCACACTTCCTTGTTGGCGACGAAGATGAGCGGGTCGGCGACGTAGCCCCACAGCGTCACGTTCTTCTGCCCCACCGTGTGCAGCTTGGCGGCGGTGAACACGGTGAGCGGGTTCTCCTGGCCGTCCACCGCGCCCGAGGCGAAGGCCGGCTGGGCGTCTGCCCAGCTCATCTGCGTCGGATTGGCGCCCAGCGCGGAGAAGGTGTCGAGGAACAGCGGCGAGCCGACGACGCGGAACTTGAGGCCCTTGAAGTCCGCGGGCTTTCTCAGTTCGCGCTTGGAATTGGTCACTTCTCGGAAGCCGTTCTCGCCCCAAGCGAGCGGCACCACGCCGGCCTTGCCGAGGATGCCGAACATCTCCTTGCCGACCTCGCCCTTGGTGAGCGCGTCTATAGCGGCGTAGTCCGGCATCAGGAACGGTAGCGAGAACAGGTTCAGCTGCTTGATCTGCGGCGACCAGTTGATGGTCGAGCCGATGGCAAGGTCTATCACGCCCTGGCGGATCGCGGTGAACTCGCGCGTCTGGTCTCCCGCGACCAGCGACACGCCGGGATACATTTTAATGTTGATGCGGCCGTTGGTTTTTTCCTTGACCGTCGCCGCCCAGCGCTCCCCCGCCTTGCCCCAGGGGAAAGCCGTGCCAACCACGGTGGACAGTCGGTACTCGGCCTGGTATTTCGACTGCGACATTGCCGGCGCTGCCGCGAGCGCCAGTCCGGCTGCGGCAAGCGCCGCGACGATGGTCCTGCGTTTCATGTGCTTCTCCTCATTGGAATGCAGTGATTGCTTCGAAAATCCCAGCGGCGCTCAGCCGCGCCTCTTCTTCGAGCGGGCGCGAGTAGCCGACCGGAATACGGGGGCCGCCGAGCCGTTTTACCCGAACACCGAGCGTCTCGGCAACCTCGGCGGCGATTTCGGCCCCGAAACCGGCGCTGCGGACCGCCTCGTGGACTACCAGCAGGCGGCCGGTGCGGCGCGACGAATCCAGCACCGCGTCGCGGTCCCAGGGCCAGATGGTGCGCAAGTCCAGCACCTCCACCGAGCGCCCGATGGACTCGGCCTTCTGCGCCGCCTCCAGCGCCGCGCCGACGGTCCTGGACCAAGTCACCAGGGTGAGGTCCTTGCCGGAGCGCAAAAGCTTTGCTTTGCCCAGTTCCACCTTCTCCGACCCGACCTCGCCTTCCACTCCCCACAATTCCTTGTGCTCGAGGTAGATGACCGGGTCGCCGCAGGCGATCGAGGCCGCGAGCAGCCCATGGTTGTCCTGCGGCGTGCCCGGCGCCACCACCACCAGTCCCGGAATATGCGCAAACCAGGCCTCCAGGCTCTGCGAATGCTGGGCTGCGGAGCCCGACCAGATGCCCCCGGGCATGCGCGCCACCAGCCCGACTCGCCCCTGGCCGCCGAACATGTAGCGCGCCTTGGCCGCCTGGTTGACGATCTCGTCCATGGCGCAAAGCGCGAAGTCCACCACGCGCATTTCCACCACCGGCTTCAGGCCTGCGAGCGCCATGCCCACTGCTGCGCCCATGATGGTGGACTCCGAAATAGGCGTGTCGATGACCCGCTGGGGTCCGAATTTCTGCAGCAGCCCACGGTACTGGCCGAAGATGCCGCCACGTCCGACGTCTTCACCCATGGCGATCACACGCGGGTCGGCTGTCATCGCCTGCTCGAGACCGCTGCAGGCCGCCTGCGCGTAGTTCAAGCGAGCCATCGGCCAGCTCCCGTGTCCTGAATGTCCGTATAAGCCGAATCCGACTTGGGCCACGGCGCGGCGGTGGCAACTTCTACCACGCGCTTCACCTCGGCATGCGCCTCGTCCCGAATGCGTTTTGCCTCTATGGCGCCGATTTTCGCTTCCGCGAACGGCATCGGATCGTTCTCCAGCGCCCGCGCCACTTCCTGGCCGTCCCGGTAGGTCGCCGGATCCACGGACACATGCCCCTTGAAGCGATAGGTCACGGCATGCAAGAACTTCGGCCCCCCGCCCGCGCGGATGGTCGCGAGGAGCGAGCCGGCGGCTGCATCCACCGCGAACACGTCGTTGCCGTCTACGGCGAGGCCGTCCACGCCGACCGACTGCGCCCTCGCCAGCGCGCCAGGGCCCGCGGTCATGGCGCTGGTGGCGGTGGTCGCCGACCAGCGGTTGTCCTCACAAACGAACAGAAGCGGCAGCTTGTGGATGGCGGCCCAGTTCAGGCCTTCGAGGAACGGGCCACGATTAATGGCCCCGTCGCCGAAAAAGCAGGCGACGATTTCCTTGCCACTGCGGATGCGAACTGCGTGCGCCGCGCCGACCGCGATCGGGATGCCGGCGGCGACCACGCCGTTGGCGCCCAGCATGCCGACCGAGAAGTCTGCGATGTGCATGGAGCCGCCCTTGCCGCCGTTGAAGCCGGTGGCGCGCCCGAACAACTCGCACATCATTTTCTCCATCGAGGCGCCCTTGGCCAGGGTGTGGCCGTGGCCGCGGTGCGTGGAGGTGATCATGTCGGTGCGGAAAAGGTTGGCGCAGACGCCGGCGGGAACCGCTTCCTGTCCGGTGGAGAGGTGCAGCGGGCCGCGCACCATCACGTCCTGGCTCAATGCCGCGCCGAATGCGGACACGCCGCCCTTCGAGGCTTCCTCCGCGGCGTCTTCGAACGCGCGGATGCGAGCCATGCTGCGGTAGAGCGCGAGGCCGCGCTCAGTCGGATTTTGGGAGGCGCCTTTCAAGGAGACGCCAGTCTAGCAAATCAGGCCGGGGGCCGGAGCGCGCGGTCGGCCAGCAGTGCGAAACTGGCGCCCGCCAACTGCGCGAGGACGAAAGGCACAACGTCCTCCGGGCGGATGCCAGCGATCGTCGTCGTCAGGGCGCGCGCCAGCTTCTCAGCTGGATTGGCGACCGAGGTGGAGGCGGTGACCCAGTACGCCGCGGTGATGTACCCGCCCACCGCGAACGGCGCCGCCCAGGGCTGCGCCTTTTCGCAGGACAACACGACGAACAGCAGGCCGAAGCTGGCGACGACCTCGCTCCACCATTGCGCCGGCCCGCTGCGCAGCTTGTCGCCGGCCTGCAGCAGCGGCAATTCAAACATCGCGTGCGCGGCGAGCACGCCCAGCACGGCGCCCGCGACCTGTGCGGCGAGGTATGCAGCGATATAGGCGCGCGGCGCGTCTCCCCGCAGCACGAGCGCGACGGTCACGATCGGATTGAAGTGAGCGCCACTGCGCGGGCCGAAGGCGATGATGAGCGCCACCAGCGCGGCGCCGGTGGCGAGGGCGTTGGCGAGCAGCGCAATCGCGACGTTGCCGCCGGCGAGGCGCTCGCCCATAATCCCCGAGCCGACCACCGCGGCCAGCAACAAGGCGGTGCCGAGGCCCTCGGCCGCCGCCCTGCGCGCGAGGCTCATGGCACCAACGTTTCCTGGCCGGTGCGGCCGACGTCCTGCAGCCGCTGCTGCAGCTCTAGGCGGTCCAGCTTCTCCAGCGGCAGGTTGAGGAACAGGTTAATGCGCGTGCTGAGGGCGGAGAACGCGAGCATGAACGCCCTTTGCCGCTCCTCGAGCGATCCTTCCGCTGCCGCCGGATCGTCAACGCCCCAATGCGCGCTCACCGGCTGGCCGGGCCAGAGCGGGCAGGCTTCGCCGG
>SXNB01000210.1 GCA_005777205.1 Burkholderiales bacterium
CAATGCCCACGGCACCTCGACGCCGCTGGGAGACATCGCCGAAACGGTCGCGGTGAAACGCGTCCTCGGCGACCGGGCGAAGCAGGTCGCGGTCAATTCCACCAAGTCCATGACCGGCCACCTGCTCGGTGCGGCCGGCGGCGTGGAGGCGGTGTTCACCATCCTCGCGCTTCACAACCAGGTTTCGCCACCGACCATCAACCTGCAGAACCCCGACCCGGCCTGCGACCTCGATTACGTGCCGAACCTGGCGCGCAAAATGGCCATCCGTACCGCGGTGTCCAATTCCTTCGGTTTCGGCGGGACCAACGGGTCCCTGGTCTTCACCCGAGCCTGATCCGCGCTTGCTCGGCGCGTCCCCCGTCAACCTCTCCCTGTCCCCCTCGCCGGCCCTTGCCGCCTGTATTGTGGCTGCCCACGCCGCCGCAGCGGCGTGCCTGTGGCCCCTGTTGCCGGGCTACCCGGGTACGGCACTGGCGGCGCTGGTACTGGCGCTAGGGATCGTGGTTGCCTGGGACCGGGCTCTACTCTCGGCGGCTGCCTCCGTGCGTGGCCTGGACCTTGGTGCTGGCGATGCGGCGGTCCTGTATCTGCGGGATGGCCAGCGGGTAGCGGTGGCAGTTGGGAAGGGCCGGTTTGTCAGCCGCTTATGCGTCACCCTTCCGTTCCGGGCACCGGGGCGCCGCAGCCTAGTGGTCACGCCCGGCATGCTAGAGCCGGAATCATTCCGGATGCTCCGGCTCTGGGCCCTCTGGGGACGCGTTCCCGAACAGGCTGCCGTGGCGTCCCGGCAACTGCCGTCCTGACCCGGCAGAACGGATGTCCCGAACTATTTCCAAACCGCCCTGTCTGTTGCACACAGGTATGGCTGGCGCGGGGAGGACCGATGGCCCAGGCTGACCGGGACATCGACCACGCGCTGGTCGTGAGGGCGCAGCAGGGCGATAAGCGTGCGTTCGAGCTGTTGGTGGTGAAGTACCAGAGGAAGCTGGTCAGGCTGCTGTCCCGCCTGGTCCGCGACCCTGCGGAAGTGGAGGATGTCGCGCAGGAGGCGTTCATCAAGGCCTACCGCGCGCTGCCTAACTTCCGCGGCGATAGCGCCTTCTATACCTGGCTCTATCGGATTGGGGTGAACACCGCCAAGAACTACCTGATGGCGATGGGCCGCCGGGCGCCGACCTCCACGGCAGTGGAGGCGGAGGAGGCGGAAGGGTACGAGGAAGGCGAGCAGTTGCGCGACATCAATACGCCGGAGAGCCTGGCGCTGTCGCGCGAGATCGGGGCGACCGTGAACGCCGCGATCGATGGGCTGCCCGAAGAGTTGCGCACGGCAATCCAGCTGCGCGAACTGGAGGGCATGAGCTACGATGACATTGCGCGCATCATGGATTGCCCGATCGGAACCGTACGGTCGCGGATCTTCAGGGCACGCGAGGCGATCTCGGACAATCTCAAGCCCTTGCTCGACACGGCGAAGGACAAGCGATGGTGATACGGGTGAATCGATGACGACGCAAAAGATCTCCGAGTTGGCCGACGGCGAGCTTGACGGACACGATGCAGCTGCCGCCTACTCTGCTCTGAAATCGGGCGGCGAGCCTCTCGAGGCCTGGCGCAGATATCACCTGATCAGCGACGCGATGCGGGATACGCGACTGCTCTCCGACGGTTTCGCGCAGCGCCTGGCCGCGCGCTTGGCCGAGGAGCCGACAGTTCTGGCGCCGAAGGCCCTGATCGCTCCGGCGCGCAGCCTGCCTTGGTATGTCACACGGGTCGCCGCAGGCATTGCAGCGGTCAGCTTTGTCGGCTTCGCCACCATGAGCATGCTGGACCAGGGTGGCAAGCATAGGGTCGCACAGACGCCAAAGGCCGCGGCGCCGGCGGTCGCGATCGTGGCGCCGGCAATCGTGCCCACTTCCGAATCGGCCGTGGACTACATGCAGGCCCACCAGGGCTACTCGCCGCGCAACTCGCTGCAGGGCCACGTGGACACGCGCCAGGTGCAAACCGTTTCCGGAAGAATCGCTCGGCAGCCATGAAGCGCGCTATCGGTGCATTGCTGGCTGCTGTCGCTCTCACCGGCGCCGCGCACGCCCAGGCGCCCGCCGACGGTATGAGCCTGCTTGGGCGGATCTACCAGGCAACCGAGAAGCTGTCCTACAGCGGAATCTTCGTCTACCAGCAGGGCGACCGCGTCGAGACCTCGCGCATCAGCCGGATCTACGGCCCGGCAGGGGAACTGGAGAAAATCGAGGTGCTGGACGGTCCGAGGCGCGAGATTCTACGCACGCGCGACACCATCAAGTGCTACATGCCGGAGAGCCAGACCATCAAGGTCGAGCGTCGCGTGGACCAGCGTGCGTTCCCGGCCATGCTGCCGGATAAGTTCGCCGAACTGGTCCAGCACTACAGCGTGTCCCTGGCCGAGCCGGCGCGGATCGCGGGTTACGACTGCGAGTCGGTTGTGCTCACCCCAAGGGACGAGTTGCGCTATGGATACAAACTCTGGGCGGACAGCGTCACCGGGATGCTGTTGCGCGCCCGCACCTTCAACGCCCGCGGCGAGACAATCGACCAGTTCAGCTTCACGCAACTTGCGATCGGCAACGTTCCGCGCGAGCGCCTCAAGCCGCTGCGCTCTGCGCGCAACTGGCGCGTGGAGCATGCACCCGTGTCGCCGGCAAACCTGGCCGGGTCGGGCTGGAACCTGGGTGCGGAACTGCCCGGGTTCCGCAAGATCTTCGAACTGTCACGGCGCCTGGGCGAATCCCGTCTGGTGAACCAAGTGGTGTATTCGGACGGACTGGCGGCGGTCTCGGTCTTTATCGAGCCACTCGCGGGTCGGTCAGAGGCCGTCCGGCCGGGTGTGTCGAACCTAGGCGCGGTCAACATGTACACGCGCGAGGTGGCGAACCACCTGGTGACAGTCGTCGGCGAGGCGCCGGCGGCCAGTCTGCAGCGGATGGGCAACACCGTCGAGTACCGGCGGCCCCAGTAACCATCGAATAACCGAGGATCTAAATGAGTCTGCTCAAGAACTGGACCGCAGTGCTGTTGCTGGCGTTCGCATCGGGCGCCGCCGCGCAGGGGCGCGAATTGCCGGACTTCACCCGCCTCGTTGAGGAACAGGGAAGCGCAGTGGTCAACATCAGCACCACCCAGGCGGTGCGCCGCCAGGCGCTGCCGCAGATCCCGAACATGGACGACGAGGAAGTGCAGGAATTCTTCCGCCGCTTCATTCCGCGACAACAACCGGGCCCCCAGCAGGGCCCGAGGCCGGAGAGTCGCTCGCTCGGCTCGGGTTTCATCATCAGCGGCGACGGCTACATCCTTACCAATGCGCACGTCGTCGACGGTGCCGACGAAATTACCGTCAAATTCACCGACAAGCGCGAGTACAAGGCCAAGGTGATCGGCGCGGACCGCCGCACCGACGTGGCGCTGATCAAGATCGAGCCCGGCGGTGCGTTGCCGACGGTCAAATTCGGCGACCCCAGCCGGCTCAAGGTCGGCGAGTGGGTGCTGGCTATCGGCTCCCCGTTTGGCTTCGAGAACACCGTGACCGCAGGTATCGTTTCAGCGAAGGGCCGCTCGCTGCCGCAGGAGAACTTCGTCCCGTTCATCC
>SXNB01000211.1 GCA_005777205.1 Burkholderiales bacterium
GTAAACCAGGGCCTCCACATAGCGGGTAAGTAGTTCGTCAATGACCGACTGGGCATCGGGCTCGTAGATGTAATCCCAAGCGTGTTGCGTGCCACTCGCTGCAGCTTCCTGCGCCATTGTTTCAGCCGACAGAGGCAGCAGTTGCTGAACCACGGGCTCCAGCTTGCGCACCACGGCTGCCGCTTCTTTTGCTCGCCAGGCCACCATCGCTTCGCACAGCGCACGCCCCACCGCATCGTAGACGCGCGCCGTGGTGCCGCGCGCCTCCCGCTGCGGCAGTTCGCCGGTCGCGAGCGCGTAGTGGGCATCCACGAACGCGAGCACCGAGCCGCCGGATTGCTCCCGCACCACTTCTGCCGCTGCATTCCAGCGCACGCCAACGTCTGCTCCGGCGAGTTCCAGTCGCGCGAGCATGGAGATGTCGTTGCAGAGGGACAGGTTCTCGCTGGAACCCTCGGCCCAGACGCGCTCGTCATAGAGCCGTAGGGCCGCGTCGGTTCGTCCATCATCCCAGTGCATCAGCGCCAGGTGCCACCAGAGGTGAAAGCGGAAGAAATTCGCGCGGTCCCAGTGCGGCGCGAGGTCCTCGATCCAGCGCACGCCCTCGGCGGCGCGGTCCTGCATTTCCATGACGTGCGCCACTGCGTGCACCGCCCAGGGATCGGCCGGGTTGAACTCGGTGGCGATTCGCCCCTGCTTTTCCGCAGCGGCGTAGTCGCCGGACTCCTCTAGCCCAAAGGCGTGCAACGCGAGCAGATGGCCATAGCCGGGCATGCCCGGATCCCAATGGGCCATCGCGCGCGCCGGGCCATCGCGCACATTCGCCGCATCGCCGAGGTAGAAATACAGGTAGTTGGCGAGCTTGAGCGCGAGGTAGTCGCGCGGATGATCGCTGAGGATGGCATCGAACATCGCGGTGGCGCGGTCGAGTTCTCCGTCGCACCAGGCGCCCAGGGCCGCGAGATGCGCCCGCTCCCGCGAGGTCATCGGCGTCTTCCCCGCCGTGGCGTGCGCCGCGCGCGCCGCCGGGACCAGGTGCGGCAGGCCCATGAGGTGCATGAAGTAACCCTGCAGGATGTTCGCCATCGGCATCGCAGGGTCCGCCTGCAGCGCGCGCTTGAGCGGTACGCCCGGCTCGCGCGAGAAGCCGACGTAGGCCCAGACCGTGTCGTCGAAGGCGCGCGCCGCCTCGCCGCTGGCGGCGGTGAGCGCGAGGCCTAGGCGGTCGCGATGGGCGGGCGCTGGCGCCATGACCCGGTCTCCTGTTCGAAAGCGTGCGCGAGCTGCAGCACGCCGAAATCGTCGCGATAGCGCCCGGTGATCTGCAAGCCCACCGGCAGCGGCGCGGCATCGGCGGTAAAGCCGGCTGGCACTGAAACCGCCGGGTGGCTGGTGATGGTGACGTAGTAGCAACTCTTCATCCAGTCGAGGTAGTTGCCGAGGGTGACGCCCGCGATACGCGTCGGGTAAGGCTGGTCGGCGGGAAACGGTGGCAGCTGGTTCACTGGCCCGAGCAGGAACGCGTAACGTTCGAGAAAACTGCGCATACGCTGGAAGAGCTTGCTGCGCAGGCCCTCTGCCCGACCGATGCGTGCCGCGTCCAGCGCAAGGCCCTGCTGGATATTCCAGATCACGGTGTCCTTGAGCAGCTTGCGATGCGTCTTGAGCAGCGGCGCGAAGCGCTGGGCGAAGGACACGGCGCGCAGGGTCTCGAAGGCTTCGCTGGCACCCGAGAAATCGGGGCAGGCATCCTCAACAATGCAGCCCAGGTCCTCGAACACCCTGCGCTGCCGGTCGAGCACCGCGTTGACCCGCGGATCCATGGGAAGTCCGCCGAAATCCCGCGTCCAGGCGATGCGGACCTTGCGGAAATCGCGCTTCAGCGGCCGGGCGAACATCGCGCCAGGCTCGGATTGGGCAATCGGCGTGCGCGCATCCGGACCCGCCATCGCGGCAAACAGGAACGCCGTGTCCTCCACGGTGCGCGCGACCGGTCCGAGCACGGACAGTGTGTCCCAGCCGTTCGCGGCCGGGAAGTAGGGCACGCGCCCCGGCGTTGGCCGGAATCCGACGATGTTGCAGTAGTTGCCAGGATTGCGCAGGCTCGCGGCGAGGTCGGAGCCGTCTGCGAAGGGCAGCATCCCGCAGGCGACCGCCGCCGCAGCGCCACCCGAGGAGCCGCCGGCGGTCTTCGTCAGGTCGTACGGATTCAGCGTCGTGCCGAAGACGCGATTGAAGGTCTGGCTGCCGGCGCCAAACTCCGGCGTGTGGGTCTTGCCCAGGGTGATCGCACCCGCGGCCTGGAGTCGATCCACGATCGCGGCGTTCTCGGCGGGCACGTTGTCGCGGTAGACCAGGGACCCGAAGGTGGTCCGGATGCCCTTCGTCGCGACGAGGTCCTTGTAGGCGATCGGCAGGCCGGCGAGCGGGGGAGCCGCCGTGCCTTTCCTCGCTAGCCGGCGGTCCAGTGCCTTAGCCACCTTGAGCGCCTGCTCGGGCAGGAAGGTGACGAGGGCGTTCACCTTCGGGTTGACGCGTTCCACCTGTGCGATGAACGCGCGCATGACTTCGGTGACGGAGAGCTTGCGCGCGCGAATCAGGGCCGCGAGCCGGCGAGCGGGGGTGTAGTGGAGGTCCATGGCGCGAGTCTAGCGCGAGCGGCTAGATCAGGACGATGTCGTACTGCTCCTGCGTGTAGGAGGTCTCTACCTGCATGGAAACGGGCCGGCCGATGAAATCGGTCAGCATGGCCAGGGCCCCGGACTCTTCCTCGAGAAATAGGTCGCACACTGGCTGCGAGGCGAGCACGCGCAGTTCCTTGGCGGGAAAGGCGCGCGCCTCGCGCAACACTTCGCGCAGGATCTCGTAACACGCGGTGCGCGCGGTCTTCAGCTCGCCGCGGCCATCGCAGACCGGGCAGGGCTCGCACAGCACGTGGGCGAGCGACTCACGGGTGCGCTTGCGGGTCACCTCCACCAGCCCCAGAGCGGTGAAGCCGTTCACCGTTATGCGCGTGCGGTCGCGCGCCAACGCGCGCTTGAACTCCTCGAGGACCGCGGCGCGGTGCTCGGCGGACTCCATGTCGATGAAGTCGACGA
>SXNB01000212.1 GCA_005777205.1 Burkholderiales bacterium
CAGCGTGAAGCCGCTGGCGACGATGAAATACAGCGACGCCAGCGTCAGGCCGTTGAGCAGCGTGATGAAGAAGAGCTTCGCGTTGTCCCAAATGCCCCAGACGACGAACACCGCCAGGGGCACCACGAGCACCAGGCTCCAGAACCACTTCCAGAAACGGGTCACGTGCTCACGCCGCGGTCTGGCTCCAGCGCGTCCTGGCCGAATGGATCTCAGGCGCCTTGTGGAACTGGCCATCTTTCATGATGGCAAGGAACTTCTTCGGGTCCTGCAGGATGGAGATGTTGGACAGCGGATCGCCGTCCACCAGCAGCAGGTCGGCGAGGAAGCCCTCCTTCACCAGCCCCAGTTCCTTGCCCTTCATCATGATCTCGCCCCCCCACTTGGTGCAGGAGACGATCGCCTCCATCGGCGTCATGCCGAGGTATTTCACGAAGTACTCGATGTCCTTGGCGTTGTCGCCGTGCGGCGCCCAGGCGAAGCCGTAGTCGCCTCCGGGCAGGACGCGGATGCCCCGCTTGAGCATCGCCTTCATGCTCTTCACCGAGGCTTCCAACTCCCGCTCGTAGCCCATGTCCTTCGCCGCCTGCCGGCTGATGCCGACGGCGTCCCCGCCGTCTTCCAGCAGCAGGCGGATGATCACCGAGATCCCGGGCGCCACGAAGACCCGGTCCTTCTTCGCTTCCAGCATGTCCAGCGCCTCCTCGTCGGTGAAACTGGCGTGGTAAACGATGTCGAAGTCGTGGCGCATCGCCTGCTTCACCGATTCGCTGGAACGCGCGTGGCAGGACAGGCGCTTGCCGCGAATCTTCGTCTCGCGCACCGCGACGGCGACCTCCTCGTCGCTCATCCAGGTGGTGAGCGCGTCCGCTCCTGGCACCAGGTTGTCGCCCGAGAGGTTGAGCTTCACCGAATCGACGCCGTACTTGAGGAACATACGCACGGCCCGGAGCATCTCTTCCTTGCCGTTGATGACGCAACCGAACGACATCTCCGGGAACGGCAGGTGCGGCAGCAGGTCATCGCCGAGCGACCCAATGACCGTGATCTCCTGGCTCGCCGCGAGGTAGCGCGGTCCCGGGATCTGGCCCGAGTTGATGGCGTCGCGAATCACGCAGTCCAGCCGCGGCTTGGGCGTGGCCGCGCCAACGCCGGAAGTCCAGCCGTAGTCCAGGTACAGCTTCGCCATCTGGGCCGCCCACAGCGTGTGCTCCTCGTGCGGCAGCTTCTGGATCGCGTCCAACGTCTTCGCGTTGGTCCAACCCAGATGCAGGTGCGCCTCGCACATGCCCGGCATCAGCGTGGCGCCGGCGGCATCGATCACGGTGACGCCGGCAACCGGGAGGCTGCGCGCGCCGCGGCCGATGCGCGAGATTCGGTTGCCCTGGATCAGGACCTCGCCCGCGTAGGGCTGGGCGCCGCTGCCATCGATGATGCGGACGTTGGTGAACAAGGTATTGGCCATGGCTCCTCCTAGTGGGTTCGTTCCAGGAACGTCTTCAGCAGCCCGCTGCACTCCTCGGGCTTCTCATAAATGGTCCAGTGTCCGCAGCGTAGCAGGACCTCGACCCGCGCCCCGGGGATGCGCTCGCCGATACCGCGCACCGCCTGCGGCGGCGCCACCACATCCTCGTCGCCGGTGACCAGCAGCACCGGGCAAGCAATCCGCGCCAGGTCGGCCGGTTGCGCCTCCGACAGCGCCTCGCAACTGCGCGCATAGCCCTCGGCGCTCTGCCGCATCACCGATTCGCGCACCGCCGCCACCGCCAGCGGGCGGCGGCCGCGGGTCTCGGCGGAGGTAGCCGACTGCACCGTGGCGTCCGCGATCTCCTGCATGCCGGGGTCGCCTTCGCTGCGCGCCTTCGCGCCGCGCGCACGGATCGGGCCGCGAATGGCGTCCGGCGGCGCCGCGAGCGGGCCGAACAGCGCCAGGCTACGCACCAGGCGCGGCTCCAGCACGGCGAGGTGCAGCGCGACGATGGTGCCCATGGAATGCGCCACCACGTGGGCGCGTTCGACGCCGGCGGCGCCGCACACGCGCATCAGTGCGCGCACGAAGCCATCGATGCTGAGCGGACCCTCGACGCGATGCGAGCGCCCCGAGCCCGGCAGGTCCGGGCGGATGGTGTGAAAGCGCGACAGCGCTGGCAGCACCGGGGTCCAGAAATTGGAGGTGCCGCCCAACCCATGGACCATGAGCACGGCGTCGCCGGCGCCGTCGATTTCGACGGCGATGCGCTCGACCAACCGGGTGGTCAAACGATTCCCCCCATCAACGCCCACCCTCCAGAGGATGCTGCGGTGCAATGTAACAAGGCAGTTAACAAAATGAGACGGACGTCTCAAAATGCCGCTCCAGACTAAATGGGATTCGGACCACCTGTCAATCTGCGATGCGCAAAACGAAAGCCCCTTCCGCCATCTCGTCTTTCTATTCCCTGCCCGACCTCGGGCAGGGCCATCGCGGGCGGGTGTTCCGGCGCCTGCTGGACGAAGCCGTCGCCCTGGTGCGACGGGGACGCATCCCATCGGTGGCCGAGGTCGCGGTCGCGGCCAAGGTTTCCCGCGCCACCGCCTACCGCTATTTCCCGAGCCGCTCCAAGCTGGTCAGCGCGGTCATTGCGGAAGCACTGGCGCCGGTGCGGCGCGCAGTGCCGCAGCAGGGTGAACCCAAGCAGCGCCTGCACGAGCTGCTTAATCGCACCTACTCGCGTTTCAGTGAGTACGAGCCGCATATGAGGGCCGCACTGCAGCTTGCACTGGAGCACAAATCCCTCGAGGCCGCGGGGCTGCTGGAAGAAGAACCCTTCCGCCGCGGCCAGCGCCAGGTAATCCTGAAGGTGGCGCTGGCGCCGTTACGCGTGCAGCTTCCGGCGAAGAGCTGGAACCGCCTGCTCAACGCGCTAGCGGTGGTTTACGGCATCGAGCCCATGATTGTGCTCAAGGATATTTGCGGCGCCAGCGACCGTGAAACCGAGGCCGTGGTTCGCTGGATAATGGATGCTCTGGTGGACGCAGCGCTGCGGGAACGTACGCCGGAGAAAAGACAACGCGTGGGCGGCTAAGAGAACGCCAAGCGCATCTGCGCCAGTTGATGCAGGACGAGCGGACATTGCGGGTCCGCAAGGCCGTTGACGACGTTGAAATGATCCAGGTCGTCCGGCACCAGTAATTCGCAGGGATACCCCAGTTGCAGCCAATGCGCCCGCATCTCCTGCGATTGGCGATGGAATTCGTCGGATTCGTCCTTGGCGACGATCAGCGACAAGGGCGCGGGATAGCGGTACGTCTGCGCAAGGGGCGCATTGCGGTGCGCCTGCGCTTCGTCCATCTTCAATGTCTTATTGAGAAAGCTGAGGCGAATCGGTTCCATGTCGAAGATCCCGCCGATCGAGCAAACGCCCTTGACCAGGTTTGCCGGCATTCCCTCTCCGTACGCGCGCCAGTCGGTGGCGAGAAGCATCAGGCCAAGGTGGCCGCCCGCCGAATGCCCGCAGACGTAGATTCGCTCCCGGTCCCCCCCGAAGGAGGCGGCGTGCGTCCAGACCCAGGCCAGCGCGCGCCGGTTGTGTTCCACGATGCAGTCCATGTCGACGGCCGGTGCAAGCCCGAAGTTGTTGACGACAGTCGCAATGCCGTGCGGTCGCACACCTTCGGCGACATAGCTGTAGTGGCTCTTGTCGAGCGAGTACCAGTAGCCGCCGTGGATAAACACGTAGATCGGCGCACGGCTTGCGTCGGCGGGAAACACGTCGACTTTCTCCAGCGCGGATGCGCCAAACGGCAGGTCAAGCCGGCAGGGAAGAGTCAGGCGGGTGCGACGGCTCCACTCCGACCAGCGGTCGAAGTGCACTGTGAAATCCGGAAACCGCAGGCGGTTGTTGTATTGCGCATCCAGTGCCTGCTGGTCAAAACCACGATAGATGACGCTCGACATATCGGTGCCTTGTAGTTTGGTTTGCAGCAAATCGGTTGCGGTCGCACAGGAATTCCCACGCCAGCTCGTCGAATGAGCGCTTGGCCGCCTCCTTGAGCAGCGCCTCCTCAAGGTCGCGGTCGAACTTCACCGCCAGCGCCCCGCCGCTGTCGCCCATCGCGTCCGCCACTCGGGTGCGCTCGATCAGGATGCCCAGCAGACCCGGATCCGGACCGGTGATGGGCGTGAGCGAGACGAAAACCTGGCTGTCCTTGATCAGCGAATCGCCGGGCATGACCTCGTTCCAGGTCGAAATGGTGCCGCGCGAGGCGGCGACGACGGTGATCTCCTCGGGCTTCGGCGTGGCGCAGCCGTCAGCCCCGAGCAACAGGCCGGTGGATAGGGCTGAGGCGGCGATTCGCATTGGCGGTTTCTGCGCCCAATCCTATAAGATCGATGCATGAAAACCAAACCCCTCGGTCGAAGCGGCGTCCAGGTCTCCGAGCTTTGCTTCGGCACCATGTCCTTCGGCGGCGACGCCGACGAGGCGATGTCCGGGCAGATGTACAAGGCCTGCCGCGACGCCGGCATCAACTTCTTCGACAGCGCCGACCAGTACAACAAGGGCGCCTCCGAGCAGATCCTCGGCCGCCTGATGCAGGGCCACCGCGACGAGCTGGTGATCACCACCAAGTGCTTCAACCCCACCGGCGCCGACGTCAACGCCAGGGGCAGCTCGCGCCGCCATGTGTCGCGCGCGGTGGAGGCGAGCCTGAAGCGCCTGCAGACCGACCGCGTCGAGGTGCTGTTCCTGCACCATTTTGATAGCCACACGCCGATCGAGGAATCCATGCGCGCGCTGGAGGACCTGGTGCGTGCCGGCAAGGTGCTCTACCCGGCGGTAAGCAACTATTCCGCCTGGCAGACGCAGCGCGCGGTGGACATCCAGGAGCGCCACGACTGGGCGCGGCTGCAACTGATCCAGCCGATGTACAACCTGGTGAAGCGCCAGGCGGAAGTGGAACTGCTGCCGCTGGCCGAGGCCAACGGCATCGGCGTCATTCCCTACAGCCCGGCGGCGGCGGGCCTGCTCTCGGGCAAGTACGCCGGCGCAGGCGCCGCGGGTCGCCTGAAGTCGAACAAAAGGTACGAGGCACGCTACAGCGAGGGCTGGATGTTTGAGGTCGCCGCGAAGTTCGCCGACTTCTGCAAGGCGAAGGGCCTGCACCCGGTGAGCGCCGCAGTCGCCTGGGTGGGCGCGCACCCGGCGGTGACCGCGCCCATCATCGGCTCGCGCAACGTCGAGCAACTGCAGGCATCGCTGGACTCGGTGAAGATCGACATGACCCCGGCGCTCTACGCCGAGATCGCCACGCTCTCGCCCACCCCGCCGCCGGCCACCGACCGGCTCGAAGAGCAGCGGCCAAAGACCTGGTGACGATGTAACCGATCGGTTACATTTTGACCCTTATCAACCCCCATGTGCCGCGCCCTCCTCTACCTCGGCCACCCCGTCCTGCTGGACAGCCTGCTATTCCAGCCTGACTCGGCGCTCATCCGGCAGTCCTACATGCCGAAGATGCTGCAAATGCTGAACCTGGCTGGCTTCGGCCTGCGCGCCTGGTCCCCGGTCTCGCATGCGCCAGACAACCCGTTCGCCTACGGCTCGCCTTCGCTGCCGGTGTTCGACCGCAACCTGAAGAACCTTGCCGAAAAGGTCCGCGCGAGTTGCGTGCTGGGGCATGTGCGCGGCGTCGCCTATTCCACCGCCGTGGACATCTCGCTGCAGAACGTGCACCCGTTCCAGTTCGAGGGCGTACCCTGGTGCCTGGCGCACAACGGCGACCTCGCCGGCATCCACGAGATGAAGCCGGTCCTGGCGCTCGAGGTGAAGACCGAGTTCCTGCAGAAGATCAAGGGCACCACCGACAGCGAGTGGATCTACGCGCTGTTCGTATCCCAGCTGAAGGATCCGTATGGATCTGCGACGGAGCAGGAGGTGTTCCAGGCCATCGAGGACACCCTGGCGATCATCCGCCGCGCGCGCGAGAAACTGGGCATCGTCCTGTCCTCGTCGGTGAATCTGTTCATCACCAACGGCACGCAGCTGGCCGCGGTGCGCTACTGCTTCGACTTCGGCTGCTACCGCACGGAGGACCCGTCAAAGGTGCACGAGGCGAACCTGAATTACCTCTCACTCTGGTACACCCTGGGCAGCGACTACGCCATGCACGAAGGAGAATGGCGCATGGCAGGCGGCGCCGAGAACGCGGACTCCATCATCGTGGCCTCGGAGCCGCTGACGCGGGACACGTCAGCGTGGGTGGAGTTGCCGGAGTACGGCGCGCTGTTCGCGGAGGCGAGGAACGGCCGGCCGAAGGTGGCGATCAGGCTGCTGAACTGACTAACCCGACACTTCGGCCCGCACCACCTGCCCCGCCAGCGCCGCTTCCAGCTCCTCCGCCTTCCTGGTTGAATCCGTCAGCCGCGCGTGGCTGATCAACCTGGTCAGCTGCGTGTTGGTCTGCGCCAGCGCCCGCATCAGGCTGCGGTGGATCGCATGGTGCAGTCTCACGGTCGCGCCGGAATTTCCCTCGTAGATCTCCATGAACCCCGCCCGCGGAATCTCCAGCAGGCAGCACGCTTCCCGCACCCGCGCGTTGCCGCCGTGCGGCGCGCCCCGGATCAGCGCCACGTAGCCCACCAACTCTCCCGGCCCGGCGATCGCGACCCGCCGTTCCTTGCCGTCGCTGCGCGTGAATACCTCCAGCGCGCCGCGCACGACGAGGAACGCGGCCGAAGCGGCTAAACCAGCGGCGAATACCCACGCGCCGCGTGGCAGTTCGATCACTTTTCCGAGCGAGGCCAATTCGTCCATCTCGTGGGCATCGAACCCCTCGAAGAAGGGCAGGACAGGGAGGAAGGCCTTCCAGTCGAACGAGACCTGGCGCGAGCGCTTCACGCCGGACAGCGGATCAGCCGTCGGCACCTCGCCGACCTCCGGAGGGTCCTCCACCGCCGGATACTCTAGGATGCGTACGTTCAGCGCGCGCAGCTTGTCGGCAAGGATCTTCGTGATCGCCCGCTGCACGTCCTGTGCTTTCGCCTCGCGGCTCGCGACTATGGCGCGGAAATCGTCCCGCCCGACGAACCAGCCGTCCAGGTTAGCCGTCGCGACGACGGTCGCGGACACCACGCCGCGCTCAAGGAGCGCCATTTCGCCGAACATGTCCTCGGCGCCAAAATTCGCCACGGTCATGGCCCCGCCGCCGGGCAAGGCGACGCGCGCCTCGCAGGTGCCGGAGCGGATCAGGTACGCGCCGCGCGAGGCCTCGCCCTGCCTGACGAGTTCCGCGCCGCGGACGAAGGATACTTCGCGTGCAACGGCAAGCAGTTTCGCGAACGGATTCTGCTGCAGCGTACCTTTCGACACCGATCGTTTCCCCCTGACGCGAGTGTACACTCCGGCGGCCCATGAACGAGGTCACGAAACACGCCATCGACGCCGACAAGCTGCTCGCGGTCGTCATCGCGGTGACGAAGGAAGCGCGCCCGCACGTCGAGCCTCACGCCACTCTGGATTCCTCCCTAGAAAAAGACCTCGGCCTGGACAGCCTAGCGCGCGTGGAGCTGGTCCTGCGCCTGGAACGCAAATTCGATGCCAGCCTGCCCGAGCAGGCGCTGGCCACCAGCGAAACGCCGCGCGACCTGCTGCGCTTCCTGCTGGGCAGCGTCGGCCACGAGGCGCGGATCGCCGACATCACGGTCGTGGCGCCGGTGCAGGGCGAAGGCGTGCGCGCGCCGAGCAACCAGCAGGCGGCGACGTTGCCCGAGGCGCTGGCCTATCACGTCAAGCGCCAGCCCGACCGCCTCACGGTATTCCTGTATGAAGAGGGCAACGAGTTTCCGCTCTCCTACCAGACACTGTGGGACGGCGCCATGGGCTACGCCGCGCGCCTCGCCGAGGCGGGCCTGCAGCCCGGGCAGATGGTGGCGATCATGCTGCCCACCTGCAAGGAGTACCTCTACTGCTTCTACGGCGTGATGCTCGCCGGCGGCGTGCCGGTGCCGCTGTACCCGCCGGCGCGGCTGACGACCATCGAAGACCACATGTCGCGCCACGTCGGGATCCTGAAGAGCGCCGGCGCGACCATCATGGTGACCGTCCCCGAGGCGAAGCCACTCGCCTACCTGCTGCGCGCGCAGGTGGAGTCCCTGAACCAGATCCTGACGCCAACGGATTTTGCCACGGCATCCGGAAAAGACTTCAGCCCCAGGCACCGCAAGCCTGGCGACATGGGCTTCCTGCAGTACACCTCGGGCTCGACCGGCAATCCCAAGGGCGTCGACGTCGCCAGAAATAGTGCAGTCGTCAAGCCAGTCGTTGTCCATCGCCGACATAATTTCGGCATTGCGCGATTCTTTGGCCGATTCTGACAAGATTTTTTCAAAAGCATCAATTTGCTCGCCGTAGCCACACG
>SXNB01000213.1 GCA_005777205.1 Burkholderiales bacterium
CATGTTGTCGGTGTTCATGACGCCGTGGACGAAGCCCAGGCGCATCCAGTCGGCCATCAGCAGGCCGGTGCGCCGGCAGATCTCCCGGAACCAGTCCTCCACGGTGTGGATTCCCGGGAAATGCTCGCGCATGACATGGTCGGCGAGTTGCCGGAGTTCATCGAGTTCCTTGGTCGCGGCGAGGATCTGGAAATTGCCGAAACGCACGAAACTGGGTGCGACCCGGCAAACCACGGCGCCGGGCTCGGGCTCCGGATTGCCGTCGTAGAACATGTCCCGCACCACCGGTTCTCCAGTGGCGGCGAGGCTCAGCGCGCGCGTCGTAGGCACGCCCAGCCAGTGCATTGCCTCGCTGCAGAGGAACTCGCGCAGCGAGGAGCGCAGCACCGCGCGTCCGTCCGCGGTGCGCGAATAGGGCGTGCGGCCGGCGCCTTTCAGCTGCAGTTCCTGTCTCGTGCCGTTGGCGGCGATGAGTTCCGCGAGCGTGATGGCGCGCCCGTCGCCCAGCTGCCCGGCCCAGTGGCCGAACTGGTGGCCGCCGTAGCGTGCGGCATAGGGTTCCATCCCGGGCAGCAGGCGGTTGCCGGCGAACACCTGCGCCATGGGGCCGTCGGGAGCGGGGCGCTCGATGCCCAGCTGCACACCGAGTTCATCCGACCACGCGAGCAGGCGCGGAGCGGCGACCGGCGTGGGTGCGATGCGCGTGTAGAGCGCGTTGCGGACCGGGCGCGGGACGTTGGTGAGGACCGGGTCGCCCGGCAGCGCGCGAACGAAGCGGTTGTCGAATCGTAGGGCGGACATGGCATCCGCCTTGCTGGTTCCGTGATCGCTGTTCATCGCGAAAGCATCCTGTCCATGAAGGACATTGTCCTCTGTTTCCTGTCGGTCCTTGCCGTCATCGTTTCGACCGCCGCGCAGCAGGTCCTCGGTGCAGGTGTCGATCTACGCCGGGGTCACGATGCCGAAGACGCGGCCGGAGGAATGCGAGGACAGGGGGCCGATGAAGCCGCGCAGCCCGGTGCGGGCGAACGCGTCCGCCCAGCCGTCCCAGGCCGCGCCGATGTCCACCACGGAGGTCACGCCGCTGCGCAGCAGCTCACCGGCGGCGAGTTCCAGGCAGGCGATGCGCGACTCGATGTCGCCCGGGCCGAAGGCCTGGAAGCGTTCGAACAGCCCGGTCATGTGGTGCCCCGGGACGCCGTGCTCCTCCCGGATACCCCGGAAGATGGGCTCCCGACCGATGTGGGAATGCAGGTTGACGAGGCCGGGCATTACCAGCCGGCCGCGCCCGCCCAGCGTCCGGTCCGCTGGACCGGCATAGCCCCGGCCGACGTGAACCATCGTATTACGCTCGAAGACCACGTCCGCCAACCGGAGGTAGGCGTGGCGACGGACTGCCGGGTCCCAGGCGATGACCCAGTCGGCGTCCCTCAACACGGTCCGGGTCGTGGCCCATCCTCGGGTATCATTGCGCCCTCAAAAAAATCAGACCAGCCGGGGTACCCATGAAACGCAAATACGGCGCAGCCCGCGCCAACGAGTCCGAGGCCGAGCGCATGATGCGCGAGCGGGCCAAAGAACGGGGAGACAACAGCCACAACTTTGGCTCCGAACTGCGCAAGGGCGCGGTGTCGCGCGGCAAGCACCGCAGCCGCGCCGCGCGCAAGGGGCTAGGCTAGGCCCTGCCCACCGCCCGCACGCGCGGCAACAACACGAGCAACGGCAGCGCCAGCAGCGCCGCCGCTCCCAGCCAGCGGAAGTCTGAGGCGTAGCCGATCATCGCCGCCTGCAGTTCCACCTGCTGCTGAAGCCGGGCCAGCCCGACTAACGATTCCAGGTCCCAGTAGCGCGCGACGTCGGCGAAGCGCAGCGTCTCGTTGTACGGCGTGACGTGCTCCACCAGCCTGGCGCGTGCAGTCGCCGCCGAGCGCGTCAGCATCGTCAGGGCGATGGATACGCCGATGCTCGAGGCCACCGAGCGCACCAGATTCTGCACCGAGGCGGCTTCAGTCCGCCTCGAGGGCTCCAGGTTGCTGAACACCACCGCCTGCAGCGGCACCCAGACGATTCCCGCGCCGATGCCATGCAGGAACCCGGTCCAGATGATCGGCCAGACGCCTACCTCCAGCGTCCAGGTGGACATTTCCCAGCTGGCGAGCGCGAGGCAGGCGAAGCCGAAGCCGATCAGGATCCGGGGTCCAAGCACGGTGGTGAGCAGGCTCCCGGCGAACATCGACAGCAGCAGGCCCACGCCGCGCGGCGACTGCAGCAGGCCGATGGTGTCCACTGGCATTCCGCGCAGTTCCTGCATGAAAGGCGGCATCAGCACCATCGGCGGCACAGTGATCATGCCGTAGAGGAAGACGAAGGCGAGGCCGAGCGTGAAGCCGCGCGCGGCGAGCAGGCGCGGGTCGAGGAAGGGTGCGCGCGTGGTCAGGCTGTGCGCGACGAACAGGTACAGGCCCAGCACGGCGAGGCTGGCCTGGACGATGATCTCCGGGGCCTCGAACCAGGCCTGGCGCTCGCCGCGGTCAAGCATCATCTGCAGCGCGCCCACCCCGAGGGCCAGGGTGAGGAAGCCGAACCAGTCCAGGCGCCGGCCCGGATCGCGCTTCGTCTCCGGCAGGAAGGCGAGCACGCCGATCAGCGCCATGAGGCCGATGGGCACGCTGATGAAGAAGATCCAGCGCCAGCCGAGCGCTTCGGTGAGGTAGCCGCCCAGAGTCGGCCCGATCACCGGCCCGAACACCGAGCCCATGCCCCAGAAACCCATCATGCGGGCGTGCTTCTCCGGTGGGTACGCGTCCAGCACCGCCGCCTGCGACAGGGGCACGAGGAACGCGCCGCAGGCACCCTGCAAGATGCGCGCTACCACCTCGACCTGCAGCGAATTCGCCAGGCCGCAACAGGCCGAGGCGAGGATGAACCCGGCCACCGCGACCACGAACACTCGCTTGCGGCCGAAGCGCTGGCTGAGGAAGTTCGCGGTCGGGATCATGACCGCCGAGGCGACGATATACGAGGTGATCACCCAGGAGATCTGGTCCTGGGTGGCGGAGAAGGTGCCCTGCATGTGCGGCAGCGCCACCGCGGCGATGGTCCAGTCGATGGAGTAGATCATCGTCGCCAGGATGACCGACGCCGACGCAAGCGCCGGATGGCGGGCCGGTACGGCGATGCCGCTCACTTTGTGTTTTCTTGCGCGCTCGCCGAAGAGAATATCTGGCGCAGGACGTCGGCCGCGCTGCGCTCGCGGCCGGTATCTACCGACACCGACACCGTCATGCCGGCGCGCAGCGGCGGGCGCAAGCGGTCCACACGCTCGGCTTCATCGAGCGCGATCCGGACCGGGATCCGCTGCAC
>SXNB01000214.1 GCA_005777205.1 Burkholderiales bacterium
CTGCACGCCGGCCTGCGAGGCCGCGTACAACTCCTCGATCAACTCGGGCTCGAGCAGCGCGTTCATCTTCGCCACGATCCACGCCGGCCGGCACTCCTTCGCGATTCGCGCCTCATTCCTCACCGCGGCCAGCACCCGCTTGTGCAGCGTGAAAGGCGACAGCCACAGGTGCTTCATGCGGCTGGCCCGGCCCAGGCCCGTCAGCTGCTTGAACACCTCGTTCACGTCCGAGCACAGCTCCTCGTTTGCCGTCATCAGGCCAAAGTCGGTGTACTGGCGCGAGGTGCGCAGATGGTAGTTGCCGGTGGCCATGTGCGCGTAGCGCTTGAGTGCCGGGCCGGTGGGTGCATCTTCGCGTCGCACCACCAGCGCCATCTTGGCGTGGGTCTTGTGGCCGACGACGCCGTAGATCACGTGCGCGCCGGCCTCCTCCAAGCGCGAGGCCCAGCCGATGTTCACTTCCTCGTCGAAGCGCGCCATCAGCTCCACCACTACGGTGACTTCCTTGCCGCGGCGCGCCGCCTCGACCAGGATCTCCATCAGCTCCGAATCGGTACCGGTGCGGTATACCGTCTGCTTGATGGCGATGACACGCGGGTCGGTCACCGCAGCGCGGATGAACTCGATCACCGGCATGAAGGACTGGTAGGGATGGTGCAGCAGCACGTCGCCCTGGCGCAGCGCGGTGTAGATATCCCCGCCCTTCGTCCCCCGGTTGCGGGCGAGCGGCTCGGGCAGGCCGGGCTGGAACGGCGGGTACATCAGGTCCGGGCGGTCGACCTGGTCAGGCACTTCGCGCAGGCGGTACAGATTCACCGGTCCGTCTACCCGGTACAAATCCGCGGCGCCGAGGTTGAACTGCTGCTGCAGGAAATCGGCGATCTCCTGCGAGCAATTGTCGGCGACTTCCAGCCGCACTGCGTCGCCGAAGTGGCGGTGCAGCAGCTCGCCCTGCACCGCGATGCGCAGGTTCTTGATTTCCTCCTCGTCCACGAACAGGTCAGAGTTGCGGGTGACGCGGAACTGGTGGCAGCCCTTGACCTCCATGCCTGAGAACAGCTCGTCCATGTGCGCGTGCAGGATCGAGGACAGGAACACGAAACCGTAGGGGGCACCGGCCACGTCCACCGGCAGCCGGATCACGCGCGGCAGCGCGCGCGGCGCCTGCACGATGGCAGCGCGCGACTTGCGGCCAAAGGCGTCGCGACCCTCCAGCTCGATAGCGAAATTCAGGCTCTTGTTGAACACGCGCGGGAACGGGTGCGCCGGATCCAGGCCGATCGGGGTCAGCACCGGCAACAGCTCGCGGAAGAAGTAGTCCTTCACCCAGGCGCGCTGGGCGTCGGTCCAGGCCTCGCGCTTGGGGAACACGATGCCCTCGCGCGCCAGGGCAGGCAGCAGCACGTCGTTCAGCAGTCGGTACTTCTTCGACACCAGTGCGTGCGCCTGCGCCGAGACCAGCTCGAACACCTCCGCCGGACTGCGGCCGTCCGGGCCCGAGGCCTTGACGCCGAGCTTGATCTGCTCCTTCAGGCCGGCGACGCGGATCTCGAAGAACTCGTCCAGGTTCGAGGACACGATGGTGAGGAAGCGCAACCGCTCCAGCAGCGGCACGGACTCGTCCGCAGCCTGCGCCAGCACGCGCTTGTTGAACTCAAGCAGGCCGAGTTCCCGGTTGAGGAAATGCGAAGGGTGGAGGACTTTCCTGATCATGGCGGGAGCGGAACCGCAGGCGCGGCTCGTGTCGCAATACCATTGTAACCCGGGCCCTGTTGCAGTCCTGTGACAATCCATTGCTCCCGCAGTGCCGCAATGCTAGCGTTGCGCCATGCCCCGCCCCGAAGTGCTCGCCGCCGTCGACCTGGGCTCGAACAGCTTCCACCTGCTGGTCGGGCGGGTGGTGGACGGGCTGATCTATCCGCTGGATTCGGTACGGGAGGCGGTCCGGCTGGGCGCCGGCCTCACATCCGAGAAGCGCATCGACCGCGCCACTCAGGCGCGCGCGCTGGAGACCCTGGGCCGCATGGGCGAGCGCCTGCGCGGCATGTCGCGCCAGTCGGTGCGCGTGGTGGGCACCAACACGCTGCGGGTGGCGAAGAATGCGCCCCAGTTCCTGCGCGAGGCGCGCCAGGCGCTGGGCTTCCCCATCGAGGTGATCGCGGGACGCGAGGAAGCGCGCCTGATCTACCTCGGCGTCGCCCATTCCATGCCGCCCGCTCCCCACCGACGGCTGGTCATCGACATCGGCGGCGGCTCCACCGAGTTCATCATCGGCACCGGGCTGGAGCCGGAGCTGACCGAATCGCTCTACATGGGCTGCGTCAGCTACAGCCTGCGCTTCTTCGCCGAGGGCCGCATCGACAAGGCGCGCATGCGCTCGGCGGAACTCGCCGCGCGCCAGGAACTGGCCGCGATGACGGGGGAGTACCGCAAGCTCGGCTGGCAGGAGGTCGTCGGCTCCTCCGGCACCATGCGCGCGATCGAGGTGATCCTGCACGAGAACGGCTGGGCCCAGGAGGGCATCACGCGCGAGGGCCTGGACCGGCTGCGCAACCAGCTGGTCAAGCACGAACGCGCCGATCCGGACCGGATCGCCGGGCTGCGCCCGGGACGCGCCGGCGTGCTCCCGGGCGGCGTGGCGATCCTCGACGCGGCGCTGCACGAACTGGGCATCGAGTCGCTCAAGGTGTCCGAGGGCGCGCTGCGCCACGGCGTGCTGTACGACCTGCTCGGGCGCAACGAGCGGCGCGACATGCGCGAAGCGACCGTCGCCCAGTTCATGCGCCGCTACCACGTCGACGAGGCGCAGGCCGAGCGCGTACGCGCGCTGGCGCTCAGGATCTACGACGCACTGGAGGCCGGCCGCGAGCGCGGGACCGAGGACGAGGCCGACCGGCTGCTGCTCGACTGGGCGGCGCGCCTGTCGGAGATCGGCCTCACCATCGAGCATTCGCAGTACCACAAGCATTCGGCCTACATGCTGTCCAACGCGGACATGCCCGGATTCTCGCGCATGGAGCAGCAGCGCCTCGCGCGCATCGTGCTCGCCCACCGCGGCAAGCTGGCCAAGGTCCGAGACGAGGGCTTCGACGGACCCGACTGGCAGCTGGTGTTCACGCTGCGTATCGCAGCGCTGCTGCTGCGCAGTCGCGCGGACCTTAAGCTGCCGCCGTTCCGCGTCGCCGGCGACGAAGGCGGCTTCGCGCTTGACCTGCCGCAGGCCTGGCTGGACGAGAACCCGCTGTCGGCGGCGGCGCTGGAATCCGAGACCGGCTACTGGAAGGCGGTGGACTCGAAGTTCACGCTCTCGGCGCTGTCCGAGAAGCGCGTCGCGCTGCTGGCGCGGCCCTAGACCTTCGCCTCGCGCGGCATGGCGAGCAACCGCGTCGCCGAAAAGCGCGTGCTGAAGCGGCTACCCTTGCCGGGCACGCTGTCGACTTCGAGTACCGCGTTGTGCCTCGCAAGCGCGTGCTTGACGATGGACAAGCCAAGGCCGGTCCCGCCGGTCTCGCGCGAGCGGCTGCGGTCGACTCGGTAGAAGCGCTCAGTCAGGCGCGGCAGATGCTCCGGATCGATGCCGATGCCGGTGTCCTCGACCGAGAATTCCGCGCCGTCCTCGCCCGAGCGCCAGCGGATGTGGACCTCGCCGTTCTCCGGGGTGTAGCGCACCGCGTTGGTCACCAGGTTCAGGAACACGCTCGCGATCTCGCCTTCCACGCCGGCAAGGTCGTGCGCGCCCTCCACGGCCAGCAAGACCCGGTGCCGGTTTTTGGACAGTGCCACGGCCTCCTGGCGCACCCGTTCCAATAGCGGTCGGATCGCGATGCGATCGGCTGGCGGCGGTGCCGGCGCATGTTCCAGGGACGACAGCGTCAGCAGATCCTCAATCAGGCGCGTCATGCGCTCGGCCTGCGGCACCATCAGGCCGGTGTAATCACGCACCCGCGTGGCGTCCAGCTTCAGATCATGGATGGTCTCGAGGAACCCGGAGAGCACCGTCAGCGGCGTGCGCAACTCGTGGGAGACGTTGGAAACGAAGTCGCGCCGCATCTCCTCCATGCGCGCCGCGCCGGTCACGTCCTGGGACAGCAGCAGGTGCTCCTCCTGACCGAAGGACACAATCTGCAGGGAGAGGGTTTGCCGCCGCATCCGGGTGGACTCTAGGCGCACCGGCTGTGAGAAATCCCCCGCGGTCAGGTACTCGACGAACTCCGGCTCACGCACGAAATTGCCGATCGCCTGGCCACGGTCGCGCTCCGGATCAAGTCCAAAGTGCGCGTGCGCCGCCTCGTTGCACCAGTTGAGCCGATACTTGCCATCGAGCACGGCAACGCCATAGGGCAGCGCCTCGGCGCCGCGGCGCGAGCGCACGATGAGCTGGGCCAGCTGCCGGCGGCGATGCAGGGTCGCGCGGCGATGCCGGTGCAGGTCGTTGAACACCTCGCCCCACTCGCCGTCGGCCTCCGGCGGATCGGTCAGGCGGGGCTGCGCCGCCCAGCGCTGCAGCTTGCGGAACTCGCGCCAGTCGCGCCACGCCAGCCAGCCCAGTGCGGCGGCCACCAGCCCAAGGATGAGCTCGAGCGGGGTCATGCCGGGCTAGCCGCTGCTGCGGGCGGCAATCGGCGTCGCGATCACCGGGCGAAGGGCATAGCCGCTGCCCCGCACCGTCTCGATGAGCGCGTCATGCCCACTCGGGGACAGCGCCTGGCGCAAGCGGCGGATATGCACATCCACCGTGCGCTCTTCGATGAAGACGTGATCGCCCCAGACCTCGTCCAGCAACTGCGCGCGCGAGTAGACCCGGTTGGGATGGGTGAGCAGGTAGTGCAGCAGGCGGAACTCCGTCGGCCCCAGCGCCAGCGGCAGCCCATTGCCGGTGACACGGTGCGCCGCGGGGTCCAGCATCAGCCCCGCGACATCCACGGGCTCGTCGCCGTACTGAGGCTTGCGGCGCCGGAGCACGGCGCGGATGCGCGCTACCAGCTCCTTGGTGGAAAACGGCTTGGTGACGTAGTCATCGGCCCCGGACTCCAGGCCGGCCAACTTGTCGGTTTCGTCGGCGCGCGCAGTGAGGAAGATGAGCGGCATTTCCTTCGTGCGCGCGTCGCCGCGCAGGCGGCGCGCCAGCGCGAGTCCGGACTGCCCGGGCAGCATCCAATCCAGCAGCACCAGGTCGGGCAGCACGTCGCCCAGCAACCGGTTGGCCTCCTCGGCGCTCTTCGCGCGCAAGGTATCGAACCCGGCATGCTGCAGGTTGATCGCGATCAGCTCCAGGATCGCGGGTTCGTCCTCGACGATCAGGACGGAAGCAGGCATGCGGGACGCCTATTCCTTTGACAGTTCGCGCTCGATGTCCTCGAACGAGGTGTGGCGCACGTCGGTTCCCCGGACGATGTAGATGACCTGCTCGGCCACGTTCTTGGCGTGGTCGCCGATCCGCTCCACCGCCTTCGCCACCCAGACCGTCCCCAGCGCCGGAGTGATGGTGCGAGGATCTTCCATCATGTAGGTGATGAGCTCGCGCAGCACCGACTTGAACTCAGCGTCGATCTCGGAATCCTCCTTCAGCACCTCGGCCGCGACCGCCACGTCCAGGCGGGCAAAGGCGTCCAGCGCCTGGCGCAGCATCTTCACCGCCGTCTCCGCGGCGTGGCGGATGGCCGGGAAGCGCTGCGCGGTGGGGGTGCTCTGATCGTGCAGTTGCTTGGCCATCTTGGCGATCTTCTTGGCCTCGTCGCCCATGCGCTCCAGGTCGGTGACGATCTTGCTGATCGCCATGATCAGGCGCAGGTCGCTGGCCGCAGGCTGCCGCCGCACCACAATCTGGTTGCAGGCGCCGTCGATCGCGACCTCGTAGCCGTTGACGCGCGCGTCGTTCTCGATCACCTGACGGATCAACTCGGCGTCCCCGGTGACGTAGGCGTTGATGGCGGCGAGGATCTGCGCCTCCACCAGGCCGCCCATCTGCAGCACGCGGGTGCGCGTGGTGTCCAGGTCGGCCTCGAAGGCCGTGGAAATATGCTCGGTTGCGCCCATGGCCATCCTGTTATCCGAACCTTCCGGTGATGTAGTCCTCGGTCTGCTTGTTCTTCGGCTTGATGAACAGCTCGTCGGTGCGGCCAAACTCGATCAGTTCGCCCAGGTACATGTAGGCAGTGTAGTCCGAGACCCGCGCCGCCTGC
>SXNB01000215.1 GCA_005777205.1 Burkholderiales bacterium
ACGCCTTCGGCCGCCTGTTTCCCTGGCTGGGCCTGTCCGGCCCGCCTTACGTGGGAACCATGAAGGGCATCCAGCCGGCGAAGGAACTGCTGGGCATCTGGCCGACGCTGGTCAGGCGCAAACAGGTGGAGTCCCGGGTGAATATCGAACTGGAGCAGGTCGGATGAAGATCGGCCTGTGGAAGATCGCGCACGCGCGCTCCGGCGACAAGGCCGACCGCGCCGACATTGGACTGTTCGCCTACGACGCCGAGACCTACGCGGTGCTCAAGCGTGAAGTGACCCGTGAGCGCATCGCGGCGCATTTTGCGGGCATGGGCATCGGCGCGGTCGAACTCTGGCCGCTGGACAACCTCCTGGCGCTCAAGATCGTGCTCAACGCCGCCCTGCAGGGTGGTGCGGCGCGCAGCCTGCGGATGGACAACCTGGGCAAGAACGTGGCCGCGCAGCTGCTGCGGATGGAAATCGAGGCCCCGGCCGGCCTGCCGCGTCTGCGATAATCCGTCCCATGAAGCTTGCAACGCTGCGGGACGGAACCCGCGATGGGACGCTGCTCGTCGTCTCGAAGGACCTGAAACGGGCGCTCAAGGCCGACCATGTCTCCCCCACGCTGCAGGCCGCGCTGGACGACTGGACCTATGCCGCGCCGCTGCTGGCGCAGATGGCCGCCGACCTCGATGCCGACCAGCCCGCGCGCGCCTTCGACTTCGACCCGGCGCAGTGCATGGCGCCGCTGCCGCGCGCCCCGCAACTCGTCGACGGCTCCGCCTACCTCGTGCACGCCGAGCTCATCATGGCCTCCCGCAAACAGAAGCTGCCCGACAATCTCCATTCGCGGCCGCTCATGTACCAGGGCTGCTCCGCGCCGCTGCTGGGGCCCTGCGAGAACATCGCAGTAGCCAGCGAGGCGCAGGGGATCGACCTCGAGATGGAGGTTGCGGTCGTGACTGGAGACCTCGCCATGGGCGCGGGCCAGGAGGACGCCGGCGAGGCGATCCGCCTGGTGATGCTGATGAATGACGTCAGCCTGCGCAAGCTGGTGACGGCGGACCTCGCCGCGGGCTTCGGCTTTCTGCACTCCAAGCCGCCCTCCTCCTTTTCCCCTGTGGCGGTGACGCCGGACGAACTGGGCGAGTCTTGGGACGGCAAGCGCCTGCGCGGTACGGTGCGTGCCTCCATCAACGGCGAGCTGCTGGGCGAGCCCGACGCGGGCGAGGATATGCAGTTCGACTTCCCGCACCTGGTCATGCACGCCTCGAAGACGCGCCCGCTCACCGCCGGCACCATCGTCGGCTCGGGCACCGTCTCCAACCGCGACCGCAAGCGCGGCGCTGGTTGCCTGTTCGAGCGCCGCGCCGAGGAGATCCTGGAGGGTGGCAAGGCGAAGACGCCGTTCCTGAAATTCGGCGACCGTGTCCGCATCGAGATGCAGGACGGCGCCGGCCGCTCCATCTTCGGCGCCATCGAGCAGGCGGTCGTCGAGGCCAAGTGAGGAAGTTCTACGCGGCCCCGGCGCTTGCCTGCGCGGCGCTGCTCGCCTACGGCTATTGGCTGCAGTACTTCGGCGGCCAGGATCCCTGCCCGCTGTGCCTGATCCAACGCGCGTTCTATCTCCTGATCGTGATCGTGTTCGCCGTTGCGGCGGTGCACGGCCCGGGGCGCGGGGGCGGCATCGCCTATGCCGCGGCCGGCGGCGTGCTGGCGCTGGGCGGCCTGGGCACCGCGGGTCGGCAGGTCTGGCTGCAGCACCTGCCGCCAGAGCATGTCCCGCCCTGCGGTCCGGACCTGTACTACATGATCAACAATTTCCCGCTGGCGCGCGTGTTCGAGAAGCTGTTCACCGGCTCGGGCGAATGTGCCGAGGTGAAGTGGCGGTTCCTCGGCCTCTCGATCGCAGAGTGGTCGCTTGCCTGGTTCCTCGCGCTCGCCCTGTACGCGATCTGGCTGGGAATCAGGGCTAGGCGTGGCGGCGGATGAAGTCGACCACGCGCGGGCAGATGGTCTGGCGCCAGCGCTGGCCGGAGAAGATGCCGTAGTGCCCAGCGCCGGGGGCGACGTAGTGCTCGCGCCGCTCGCGCGGGATGTTGAGGCACAGCTGGTGCGCGGCCTCGGTCTGGCCGTTGCCGGAGATGTCGTCCAGCTCACCCTCGATGGTGAGTAGCGCGGTCTTGTGGATCGCCTGCGGGCGCACCAGCTCGTCGCGCACGAACATGCGGCCCTTGGGTAACGCAAAGTCCTGGAACACGGTCTTGATGGTGTCCAGGTAGTATTCCGCCGGCATGTCAAGCACCGCGTTGTACTCGTCGTAGAACTCGCGGTGTTTCTCCGCCGAATCGTCGTCGCCCTGCAACAGGTGCCCGAAGTAGTCCCAGTGCGCGTCCATGTGGCGCGACGGGTTCATGGCAACGAAGCCCATGTGCTGTAGGAAACCCGGGTAGACCTTGCGCATGTAACCCGGGTACTTGGACGGCACGCGGTGAATGACGTGACGCTCGAACCAGGAATACGGCTTCTGCATCGCCAGATTGTTGACCGCGGTCGGGCTGCGGCGAGCGTCGATCGGCCCGCCCATCATCACCATGGTTCGCGGCGCGGTCTCGCCGCGCTCGGCCATCAGCGACACCGCAGCCAGCACCGGCACCGTGGGCTGGCAGACCGAGATCACGTTAATGTCCGGCGCCAGCTTGCCGATGAACTCGCGGATGTAGTCGACGTAGGTCGCGAGATGGAATGCGCCCTCGCTGAGCGGCACCATGCGCGCATCCAGCCAATCGGTGACCCAGACCTCGTGCGACGGCAGCAGCGTGCGCACGGTATCGCGCAGCAGCGTGGCATGATGGCCCGAAAGCGGCGCGACCAGCAGAACCTTGGGATCCTGGCGCGGCGCGTCCAACTCGCCCCGGAAATGCAGCAGGTTGCAGAACGGCTTCGCCTCAGCGATTTCAATGTGCACGGGCAGTTCGCGTTCGCCGATGCGCACAGACGCAATGTCCCAGCGCGGCTTCTCGTAGCGCTGCGTAACGCGCAGGAACAGGTCGCTGGAGGCCGCCATGCGGCGGCCCATCGGGGTGTAGCTGAAGGGGCTGAACGGATGGGCGTACCAGCCGCGGGCCAGTTCTGCGGCATGCCGCCAGGGCCCGAGCAGGGCGTGCTGCGCTTCGTACAGGCTGTAGAGCAGATGGTCTCCGAAAGCCTAAAGTAACCAG
>SXNB01000216.1 GCA_005777205.1 Burkholderiales bacterium
GGTGATGATGTTGATCGAGCCTAGGATCGAGCTCATCCCCAGGATGTGCACTGCGAAAATGGTGAGGTCCATGCCGATGCCCATCTGCACCGTGAGCGGGGCGTACAGCGTCCAGCCCACGCCCGGGGCGCCGCCCGGGGTGAAGAACGACAGGATCAGCAGCGTGGCGGCGAAGGGCAGCAGCCAGAACGACCAGTTGTTGAGGCGCGCGAAGGCCATGTCGGGCGCGCCAATCATCATCGGGATCTGCCAGTTCGCGAACCCCACGAACGCCGGCATGATGGCACCGAACACCATGATCAGGCCATGCATGGTGGTCATCTGGTTGTAGAAGTCCGGGTCCACCACCTGCAGGCCGGGCGAGAACAGCTCAGCGCGAATCACCATCGCCATGGCGCCGCCCGCCATGAACATGATGAAGCTGAACCACAGGTACAGCGTGCCGATGTCCTTGTGGTTGGTGGTGGTGACCCAGCGCATGATGCCGCCGTAGCCGCCGTGGTGGTCGTGATGGCCGTGCACGCCGTGCCCTGCCGCGTGCCCGTGGTTGTCTACGACTGCGCTCATGTTCTTCTCCTGGATCCTGCCGGCTTACTTCCTGGCGGCCTTGACTTCGGCGGGCTGCACAGCGTCGCCGGTCTTGTTGCCCCAGTTGTTGCGCGTGAAGGTGAGGACCGCAGCCAGCTCGACATCGTTCAGCTGCTTGCCGAAGGAGGCCATCGCGGTGGGCTTGCCGTCCTTGACCACGCCGTTGAGTAGGACGCCAATCGGCGCCTGCTTGGAACCGGTGACGAGCTTGGAACCGTCCAGCGCCGGGAACATCGGCGGCGCGCCCTTGCCGGTGGCCTGGTGGCAGGCGACGCAGTTGGCGGCGAAGACCTTCTCGCCGCGCACCTTCAGTTCCTCCAGCGTGTACTGCTTGCTCGGGTCATCCGCGGCGGCGGCCATCAGCTTCTTTCTCTCGCCGACCCACCGCGTGTACTCGTCCTGGGTCACGACCTTGACCACGATCGGCATGAAGCCGTGCTCCTTGCCGCAGAGCTCGACGCATTGGCTGCGGAAGGTTCCGGTCTTCTCCGCCGTGAAGTGCAGGTCGCGGATGAAGCCCGGGATGGCGTCCTGCTTGGCGCCGAAAGCGGGCACCCACCAAGAGTGGATCACGTCGGCGGCGGTGGTGAGCATGCGCACCTTCTTGCCCACCGGCACCACCAGCTCCTCGTCCTTGCCGACCTCGAGCAGGTAGTGCTCGCCCTTGGGCGCGCGGCCTTCGATCTGGTCGCGCGGAGTGCCGAGCGAGGCCATGATGTTGATGCCCTCGCCCTCGCCCTTGAGGTAGTCGTAGCCCCACTTCCATTGCTGGCCAGTCACCTTGATGGTGAGCTCGGGGTTGGAGGTGTCCTTCTGCGCAATCACGGTGCGGGTGGCGGGGACGACGATGCCGATCAGGATCAGCAGCGGAATCACGGTCCACAGGATCTCGACCGTGGTGTTCTCGTGGAACTGCGCCGCCTTGTGGCCCTTGTCCTTGCGGTGCGCGTACACCGAATAGAACATGAAGGCAAACACGCCGATGAAGATGACCGTGCAAAGGAGCATCACGTATTCGTGCAGGCTGTGGATGTCGGCGGCGATCTTGCTGCCGGCCGGCCGCAGGTTCCACTCCAGCGCCATGGCCGCGCCGGAGGCCGCGGCGGCGGCGAGGGCCGCGGCCAGGGTGGCGAGGATGCGTGCAGGCTTTCTTGCCATCATCTGTCCTTCCCGAATCAAACCTCGTAGTCGCTCGATTCCCCGCCCGGCGCGCCATGCGGAGGCGAAGCTGGCTATAGAGGCGCAGAACAGGAAGAAAAGCACTGCAAATTTACCATAGCCGGCCCCCTCGCTCAAGCGAGAAGACGATGAAATTGCTCGGGTTTCGCATCAATCGCGCAAATGCAGCCGGCTTGCAAACTGCACGATACTTCTACCGTCCGCCCACTTGCGCGGCGCGTCCTTCCACGCGTGCCCGTACACGACTTCGAAGGTGACCGGCAGTCGCCCTTCGCGCATGCGCGCTTGCAGCGCGTCAGCGAGCGCGCTGCGAAAGCGCCGTCCCGCCAACCCGCGCGAACGGCCTGGCGCGGCGAACGTTTGGCCGCTGGCCCGCAGGTCGGCGAGAAGTGCCTCGCCGCCGGTATAGGTCATCGTCAGCCGTTCCGCATCCATCACCGGCGCCGAGAACCCCGCCGCCACCAGCGCGTCGCCGACATCGTGCATATCGGCGAAGCGGTGCACCCTGCCGCCGCCCGCGGCGGCGCGCAGTTCCGCGAGCGTGTCCGGTCCCAGCGTGCTGAGGAGGAGAAGGCCCCCGGGCGCTACCGCGCGCGCAAGTTCCCACAACGCGGCCTGAGGGTCCGCCATCCAGTGCAGCGCCATGTTGGACCAGGCCAGGTCGATGCTGCCCTCGGCGAGCGGCAGTTGCCGCAGGTCGCCGCACACCTGCATCGCGGCGGGCCGCCTGGCGAGTCGCGACAGCAGCGAGCGCTCCCGGCGCAGCATAGGCAGGGCGTAGTCGAGTTCAACCAGCTCGGCGCCCGGATAGCGCTTCAGCAGCGCGCCGGATTCGCGCCCCGGCCCGCAGCCCGCCTCCAGGATCCGGCGCGGCGCAAGCTTCAGGTAATCCAGCCGCTCCAGCATGCGGCTGCCCACCTCGGCCTCCAGGCGGGCGGCCGCCGCGTAGGTCGCCGCGGCCCGCGCGAAGCGCCGGCGAGCGACGTTTGCGTCGATCTCGGGCATGGAATCATCCTAGCGCACAATATCCGCGATGCTTGGCCCGGTCTTCTCCCGCGTCGCGACCGCGCTCTTCGGCGGCGCCTGCTTCCTTTGCCGTGGCGCTGCCGGCGGCCTGCTGTGCGCCGCCTGCGATGCGGACCTGCCGCGGCTTTCCGGTCCGCTGTGCCCGCGCTGCGCGCTCGCTTCGCCCGCGGGGGAAGTGTGCGGGCGCTGCCTCGCCCGGGAGCCGCACTACGACGCCACCATCGCCGCACTCGCATACCGCTTCCCGGCCGACGTCCTGGTGCATGTGCTCAAGTTCCAGGGCGAGCTGGCGCTGGCGCTACTGCTGGGCGATCTGCTGGCGGCCGCAGTCGCCGCGGCGCCGCCCGGGCGCGTGGATGCGGTGGTCCCGGTGCCGCTGTCGCCGCGACGCCTCACCGAGCGCGGCGGCAACCAGGCGATGGAACTCGCGCGGCGGGCGGCGAGGGCGTCCGGCACGCGACTCGTTCCGGGCCTGTGCGAGCGCGTGCGCGACACGCCCGCGCAGGTGGGGCTACCCCATGCCGGGCGCGCGGCCAATGTACGCGGCGCCTTCGCCTGCCCCGGCCTGGTTGCGGGCCTTTCAGTTGCAGTGGTGGACGACGTCATGACCACCGGGGCGACGCTGGACGAGGTCGCGCACACGCTCAAGGCTGCCGGGGCCGCCCGCGTCGTCAACTGGGTGGTGGCCCGCACCCCGCCACCGGAGGACAGCGCGTGATCGAGATCGTGTTGGTGGAACCGGAGATCCCGCCCAACGCCGGCAACGTGATCCGCCTCGCGGCCAACACTGGCGCGCGGCTGCACCTCGTCGAGCCGCTCGGCTTCTCCATGGACGACCGGCAGCTGAAGCGCGCCGGACTCGATTACCACGAGATGGCAAACGTCTCGGTGCACCGCGATTGGCCAGCCTGCCTCGCCGCGCTCGCTGGCCGCAGGCTGTTTGCCTGCACCACGCGCGGCCGGGTGAACGCCTTCGAGGCGCGCTACGCGGCGAGGGACGTGTTCGTGTTCGGCGCCGAGACCCGGGGACTGCCGGAGGCGATCCTCGCCGCGTTCCCGGAGGACCGGCGCATCCGGTTGCCGATGCGCCCGGGCAACCGCAGCCTTAACCTGTCCAATGCCGTCGCGGTGATGGCGTACGAAGCCTGGCGCCAGCTTCGATTCGAAGGCGCGGGCTAGGCGGCGCCTTCGGCTTTCGCGTCGCGCGCCAGCAGCCGCTCCACCGCCTGCTGCGGCGCGAGCGCGCCGGCGAGCACTTGCACGACGGTCTCGGTAATCGGCATCTCGACACCGCGCGAGCGCGCGAGCTTCGCGACTTCTGCGGCGGTGCGCACGCCCTCGGCGACATGCCCGAGGCCGGCGAGGACTGCCTGCAGCGCGCGCCCCTTTGCCAGTTCCAGGCCGACACGCCGGTTGCGCGACAGGTCGCCGGTCGAGGTCAGGATCAGGTCGCCCGCGCCCGCAAGCCCCATCAGCGTCTCCGGCCGCGCCCCCAGCGCCGCGCCCAGGCGCGCGATCTCCGCCAGCCCCCGCGTGATCAGCGCAGCGCGCGCGTTCTGCCCGAGGCCAAGGCCGTCGGAGATGCCCACCGCCAGCGCCATCACGTTCTTGACCGCGCCGCCAACCTCCACGCCCACGAGATCCGTGCCGTAGTACACGCGCAGGCGCCCGCCGTGGATCAGCGCGGCGGCCTCGCGGGCGAACGTCGCGTCGCTCGATGCAAGCGTCAGCGCGCAGGGCAGGCCGCGCGCCACTTCCAGCGCGAAGGACGGGCCCGAGAGCGCGCCGAACCGCGCACCCGCGCCGAGCACCTGCTCCGCGACCTGGTGTGGCATCAGGCCGCTGCCGGCCTCGAAGCCCTTGCACAGCCAGACCGCAGGCACCGTCCCCGTGCGCCCGAGCGTCTCGCGCAGGCCCGACACGGTGGTGGCGACCAGCGCCAGTGCCGCGTCCTCGAGCGCGGCGCGTGCGTCGGCGCCGACCACGAGCGACTCGGGCAGCGGGATTTCCGGAAGGTAGAGGCTGTTGCGCCGCTCGCGCGCGATCACCTCGGCCTGAGCGCGGTCGCGCGCCCAGAGGTGGACCTCGTGCCGCGGCGCCAGTACCGCCGCCAGCGCGGTGCCCCAGGCGCCGGCGCCGAGGACCGCGATGCGGCTCACGGCGCTAGTGGCCCCAGACCTGCGCCGCCCGCACGTAGCCCGTGGCGCCGTCGGCATGGCGCACGCGAAGCCAGCCGCCGGGGGCGATCTCGACCAGTTCCAGGACGACGTTCTGCGTCGCGCCGAAGGCGGCCGGCGCGGTATCGTCGGCACGCTGTCGCGCCTCGGCGAGGGACGCGGTGACCAGCACCATGCGCCCCGCGTCCAGGGACTTTCGCTCCACCCAGGCGAGCGCGCCAGCGTCGTCGCACACCTTCACCCAGGCCTCCCGGTTCACGATCACTTCCAGCGGATAGTGCTTCGACACCCCGTACCGCGGCTTGACCGCGCGCGACGGCGCGTCATAGGGCACCGCGGCATTGTCCTCGACCGACTTGTAATCGGCCGCCGCGGCCGCAGCGCAGGCCGACGCGAGCCGTGCGGCAAGTGCGGCGCGCATGCTAGTTCGCGACCTCGATGCGCGACTCGCCGGTGGCCTGCTGCTGGCGCTGCTGCAGATAGGCCTGCTCGAAGGACACTGCCTGCAGCACCACTGGCGGGAAACCGGCGCGGGTGACGATGTCGGAGATCACTTCCCGCAGGTACGGGTACAGGATGGTCGGGCAGCCGATGCCAAGCAGCGGCTCTAGGTCCTCCTGCGGCACGTTGCGCACCGAGAAGATCCCACCCTGCGAGGCCTCAGCGAGGAACACCGTCTTGCCCTCGGCGCGCGCCGTGACGGTGGCCGTGACCACGACTTCGAACAACCCGTCGGCGAACTGCTTCGCGTCGTTGCGCAGCTGCACCTCGAGTTCCGGGTTGGCCGGCTGAGTGAACACCTGCGGCGCGTTGGGCACCTCCAGCGAGAGGTCCTTCACGTACAGCTTCTCGATCTGGAAAGCGGGTGCGGCGGCGCTGTCTGCTTCGTTGGCCAATGGTTTCTCCGGTTGGGTTTGGGATGCGGCGGCGCGCCCGGTCAGGCGGCCCCGAGCAAGGGGTCGAGCCCGCCGGCGTCCTCAAGTGCGTGCAGTTCGTCGCAGCCGCCGACATGGCGGCCGCGGATCCAGATCTGCGGCACGGTGCGCCGGCCGCTTTTTTGCGTCATTTCCTCGCGGCGCGCCGGGTCCAGGTCCACCCGCACCTTCTCGATGTCGCGCACACCCTTGGCGGCGAGCAGCCGCTCCGCCGCGTGGCAGTAGGGACACGAGGCGCTGAGGTACATCAGGACGCGGGGCGAAGCGCTCACGTGGTCAGGTCCACACCTTCACTTCTCGACCGGCAAGCCGACCTGCTGCCAGGCGTTGAAGCCGCCCGCGAGGCTGAAGACCTTCTCGAAGCCCAGCTTGCGCAGTTCGGCCATGGCGCCCGGCGACCGGTTGCCGCTCTGGCAGACGACGATCACGGGCTTGGCCTTGTTCTTCTGCAGATCGCCCGCGCGCTTGCCCAGTTCGGCGAGCGGGATATTCGTCGCCCCCAGCACTCGGCCCTTGGCGAACTCGGCCGGATCGCGCACGTCGAGCACCACTGCGTCTTCTCGGTTGATGAGCTGCGTGGCCTGCATCGTGTCCACGCTGGCGCCGCCGGCACTGGCGCGGCGCACCGTGGGCCATATCAGCATCCCGCCGGAAACGAAGGCGAGCGCGATCAGGTGCCAGTTGCTGTTGACGAATTCCAAGTGGAGCTTTCCCGGGAGGACGCTAGCGTCCAGTACACTCATTATAATTCACCAGGTGTCCTCCACCGTCCCGTCCGCCGTCGTCCACCGCCTGGTGCTCCTGCGCCACGGCGAATCCGACTGGAACCGCGAGAACCGCTTCACCGGCTGGAACGACGTCGACCTCTCGGCCCGGGGCCTGGAGGAAGCGCGCGCCGCCGGGCGCCTGCTGCACGCCGAGGGCTGGGTCTTCGACCTTGCCTTCACCTCGGTGCTCACGCGCGCCATCCGGACCCTGAACCTCGCCTTGGAGGAGCTCGACCAGCTCTGGATCCCGGTGATTTCATTTTGAGTGTGTCGTGAATACGGATACCGAGCGTCAGATTATCTACGTATCTGGAGCATCTGGTTCTGGTAAAAGTTACTGGACACGGTTGTATGCCGAGAAATATAAAAAGGCATATCCAAAGCGTGATGTATATCTATTTTCATCTATTTCGGAAGATAGCAGTATTGATAAAATCAAAGATTTGAAACGAATCAAAATTACCGATACATTATTAGAGGATGAACTAAGTGCCGAAGATTTTGCCGATAGTCTTGTAATCCTAGACGATTGTGATGTTATAATGAACAAGAAAATACGATTGAAGATTCAACAAATTCAGGGTTCTATTTTACAAACTGGTCGGCATTTCAATGTTAGTGCTATTATTACTTCGCATGTTGCTTGTAACGGTGCCGAGACACGTCTAGTGTTGAATGAGTCTCATATAGTTGTTGCGTTTCCTCACGGCATGACTGGAAAAGCGTTAAAGTATCTACTAGAAGCATACATTGGTTTAGATAAAGACCAAATCAAAGCAGTAAAAA
>SXNB01000217.1 GCA_005777205.1 Burkholderiales bacterium
AGCGCGCCGGCGCTGACGGCATCCTCACCTACTTCGCGCTCGACGCGGCGAAGGCGCTCAAGGGCGCATGAGCAGCGCTCAGGCGCCGGGGCCCGACAGCAGCTCGAGCGACTTCAGGAACCGCTCGGCATTCTGGTAGCCGATCACCCGCAGGCCACGAATTTCCTTGCCGCTCTCGTCGAAGAAGATGATTCCGGGAGGTCCGAACAGGCGGAAGCGCTTGAGCAGCTCCTTGTGCGCGTCGCTGTTGGCGGTGACGTCGGTCTGCAGGAGCAGCATGCGCTCCAGCTTCGCTTTGACACGCGGGTCGCTGAAAGTGAACGCCTCCATTTCCTTGCAGGACACGCACCAGTCGGCATAGAAATCGAGCAGCACGGGGCGACCCGGCGCGCGCAGCTTTTCCTCCAGTTGCGCGACGGAGTCGACGCGCACGAAGTGCGTGCCCTCCTTAGCCGGGCTGATCGCCGGGCCGATCACCGGCCAGGCCACCCATACCGCGACCCCCAGCAGGAGCGCGCCGAAGAAGCGCAGCACATGCCGCATCCAGGGCCCAGACCTGGGCAACAAGGCGCCCCCGGACACGCCAACGGCAATGAGCGGCACGCCCATGCCAAGCGCCATCACGAACAGCGCCGCCCCGCCTAGCGCCACGTCCCGCGTCTGGCCGATGTAGAGCAGCGCACCCGCCAGCGGCGCGGCAACGCAGGGGCTGACGATGAGCGCCGAGAACGCACCCATCGCCGCCACCGAACCGACGCGACCGCCGGTGAGCCGGCCCTGCGCAGACTGCAGGCGAAGGCGCAGAAACCCGGGCAGCTGGAGTTCATAAAGCCCGAACATGGACAGCGCGAGCACCACGAAGACCAGCGCGAAGGTGAGCAGCACCCAGGCGTTCTGCAGCGCCGCGACAATGTAAGTGCCCGACCAGCCCGCGACCACGCCGGCGGCGGCGTAAGTCCCCGCCATGCCCAGTACGTACGCCAGCGACAGCAGGAACGCGCGCCGCTTGCCAATGTTCGCGCCCTCGCCAGCGATGATGCCGGACAGGATTGGGATCATCGGCAGCACGCAGGGGGTGAACGCCAGCAGAAGCCCCAACCCCAGGAAGCTCGCCAGCACCAGCGCGAGGCTCCCGGATTCGAACAAGTGCGCCATCTCGAGGTCGCTGGCGCGGCCAGCGAGTTCGACAAGGCCGCTGAACGTACTGCTTTGCGACGCCCCGGTCCCGCCGGTGAACGCGGCCAGGCGCAACGACACCTGCGAATCCATGGGCACGTAGCACACGCCGGCGTCGGCGCAGCCCTGCGAGATGACCTTGAGGCGCAGCGTGCCGTCCGTGCTCTCCACTGGAAGGCGGATGGCGACGCGCTTGCGGTAGGTTTCCACTTCGCCGAAGAACTCATCCTTCTTGCGCTCGCCTGCCGGAAACTCAGCGGCGCCCAGCTTCGCACCGGGCTCGGCCGCGAAGCGGAACTTGTCGCGGTACATGTAATAGCCGTCGGCGATGACGAAACTCACCTCCGCGGTGCGCGCATCTAGCGCCCGCGCCGAGATGCGGAACGCCTTTTCGGGCTCGAGCAGGTCATCCGGGCTCGCCGCGTGAGCGGATCCGGAGGCAAGCGCCAGGAGCAGAAGTAGGAGGCGGATCATGGGGGCAGGGATGAGTCGGTCTCGGACGCGATCCATTTCAGGTATTCTGGCAGGCCGCGTTCGATTGGGACCGCGATAATCTCCGGAAGTTTGTAGGGATGGGCGGCGCGGATCGCCTCCTCGAGTTCGGCGTAGCGCTCCGTCGTGGTCTTTGCCAGCAGCGGATGCTCCTCATCGCGCCGCAGTTCGCCCTTCCAGCGGTACACCGAGGCGCAGGGCGCGAGGAGATTCACGCAGGCGGCGAGGCGCCTATCCACCAGCGCTTCCGCGAGGCGCTCGGCGCTCGCCCGGTCAGGCAGGTTGGTCAGCACCAGCAGCGTGGGCATGCTTCAATCCTTCGAACACCGTCGGAAACGCTAGGCGCAGGCCGAGCACACGCTTCAGGCGCGCATTCTCGAGTCGCCTTGATTCGCCCATGAAGGACAGCAACTCCGGGCGGATCCGGGACGCCGACTCGGCGCGCGCGATGCGCGGCGGGCGCGGCAGGCCGGCGTGGTCCGCGACCAGATCCATCCATTCACCCATTTTCAGGCGGCTGTCGTCGCTCGCATTGTAGGTCCCGGCGGGTGCATCGGCCTGCAGCGCGCGCGCGCAGGCGGTGGCGAGGTCCTCGGCGTGGATGTGGTTAGTGAACAGGTCGTCCTCGTCCCGCAGCACCGGCGTGCCGGCGCGCACGCGATCCACCGGCAGCCGGTCGGCGGCGTAGATGCCCGGCGCGCGCAGCACCACCAGGGCAACGCCACGCGCCGTGCACCATATTGCAAGCTGGCGCTCCGCATCGACGCGCCGGGCCGCGCGCGGGGTCTGCGGATTCACCGGCCGCGATTCGTCCACAGTCGCACCGGCGCAATCACCGTAGACGCCGCTCGTGCTGACGTAGACCACCCGGCTGGGTAGAATGCGGGCCTTTTCCAGCATCGTGAGCAGGTTCGCGGTGCGTGGGTCGGTTTCTCCGGACGACGGGGGCGGCGCGCAGTGGAGCACGGCGTCCGCCTCGATCCCCAAAAGGGTTTCGGGCCGGTCTAGGTCGAAGCCCGCGGTGCGCGAGCCTCGCTGGCAGTCGAACGCGGGCTCCAGACGCGGCAGGGCGCGACGCGCGACGTCCCCGAAACCGACGAGCAGCAGGCGCTTTTTTGCCGTAGTCATCCTCACAACGGACATTGTATGCACAACGTCACGATCCAGCCCGCAGGCCAATCCTTCCAGGTCGAGGAGGACGAGGCTGTGCTCGTCGCCGCGTTGCGCCAGGGGATCGTGCTGCCCTACGGCTGCAAGAACGGCGCCTGCGGTAGCTGCAAGGGCAAGATCCTCTCGGGCAGCGTGGATTACGGCGCTTACCAGACGAAAGCCCTCACCGACGACGAGAAGGCGCAGGGCAAGGCACTGTTCTGTCAGGCCAAGCCGCTGTCGGACCTCGTGATCGAGGCACGCACCGTCGGCGCCGCCAAGGACATCCAGGTGAAGACGCTGCCCTGCCGGGTACAAAAGATGGAGCCCCTGGCCGAGGATGTCATGGTGCTGCACCTCAAGCTGCCGGCGAACGAGAAGCTTGTGTTCCTTGCCGGCCAGTATATCGAGTTCCTGCTGAAGGAAGGCGCGCGGCGCAGCTTCTCGATGGCCAACGCGCCGCACGACGCCGATTTGCTGCAACTTCATGTGCGCCACGTCGCCGGCGGCCAATTCACCGACCACGTCTTCGGCAAGATGAAGGAACGCGACATCCTGCGCTTCGAGGGGCCGCTGGGCACCTTCTTCCTGCGCGAGGATTCCAGCAAGCCGATGGTGTTCGTCGCCTCCGGCACCGGCTTCGCGCCCATCAAGGCGGTGATCGAGCACATGATCCACAAGGGCATCGTCCGGCCGATGACGCTCTACTGGGGCGGACGGCGGTCTAGGGACCTGTACCTGAACGCGCTTGCCGAGGATTGGGCAGCGCAGGGTCATCTCAAATACGTGCCGGTGATTTCGGACGCGCTGCCCGAGGACAACTGGACCGGGCGCACCGGATTTGTCCACCGCGCCGTGATGCAGGACTTCCCGGACCTCTCCGGGCACCAGGTCTATGCCTGCGGCGTGCCCGTCATGGTGGATTCGGCGAAGAAGGACTTCCTCGGGCAGTGCCGGCTGCCCGAAGACGAGTTCTACGCCGACACCTTCACCACGCAGGCGGACCTGGCACCCCGTTGAAGTCTGGCCGTTGGGGTCGTTTCAAGGATTGCCTGCGGCCAGGCGCCTGTTCAATCGTTCCAGTTGACGTTGCGCGAATCCGCTGCAGTCCGCACCTTAGTCCTGCACACAGGGCACACACCATCCCATGAACGAGCCCTTACAGCCGAAGCGGAGAAACGAAAAGGCCGAGCGAGCCCGACCTCTTACCTTCCGCGAATCAGGCCCCGGCGTCTAGTTGACCGCCAACAGCCACTTCACCAGCGCCTGGATATCGGCATCCGGCACGGCGGAGTTCGGCGGCATGGGGATCTGGCCCCAGACCCCGGTGCCGCCGTTCTTGACCTTGGCGGCCAGCTTGGCGGCCGCATCCTTCTGGCCGGCGTACTTCTTGGCGATGTCCACGTAGGTCGGGCCCACGGTCTTGGCGCCCTTCACGTTGTGGCAGGCGACGCACGAGTGCTTCTTGGCGAGGTCCTCGCTGGCCTGGGCCGGAATCGCCGCAACCGCGGCCAAGGCCGCGAAAACAAACAGCTTATTCCTCATGGGGTTCCTTTTCCCGAATCGGCCGCCATGCTACCGGAACGGGCCGGTTTTGCAAGCTGGCGAGGCAGTCCTGAAAGCCGACTAACGCACAGCCACTGCATCGCGTTGACTGTCAGTACGGGCCCCCGGGGCGATCGCAGTGTTTACGAAGACCGCCGACCTGCCGATCATCCGTCGCTTCGGCCGCTTCCCACACCGCAGCGCGGCGCTCGGCCGGGAAAGCACTGCGGCCGAGATCGAGTTCCTCAAGGAGCCCGCATCAAGTTTCTAAGTCGGTGATCGCACCTTTCGAGGCGCTCGATACCAGGCGCATGTACTTCGCTAGCAGGCCCCGCGTATAGCGGGGCTTTGGCGCCTTCCACTTCTTGCGCCGCGCGGCGATCTCCTTTGCAGGAACGTTTAGCTGAATGAGCTGCTTCTTCGCGTCGATGGTGACCGAGTCGCCGTTCCTCACCAGGGCGATCAGGCCGCCGGCGTAGGCCTCGGGCGCAACATGCCCCACCACCATCCCCCAGGTTCCGCCCGAGAAGCGGCCGTCGGTCAACAAGCCTACTGATTCCCCAAGACCTTGGCCGATCAAAGCGGAAGTGGGCGCTAACATTTCTTGCATCCCAGGGCCGCCTTTAGGCCCCTCGTAGCGGATCACGATAACATCGCCCGGCTTGATCTTTCTCGCCATGATCGCCTGCATGCAGGCGTTCTCGGAATCGAAGCACTTCGCCGGCCCGGTGATCACCGGATTCTTCAGCCCGGTGATTTTCGCCACGCAGCCTTCCGGAGCAAGGTTGCCCTTGAGGATTGCGAGGTGGCCTTGCCTGTAGATGGGCTTGGACCACGGCCGGATGACGTCCTGGTCCTTGCGCGGCTCGGCCGGTACGTCCTTGAGCATCTCGGCCATCGTTCTGCCGTGGATAGTCATGCAATCACCGTGCAACGCGCCGTTCGCCAGCAGGATCTTCAGCACCTGCG
>SXNB01000218.1 GCA_005777205.1 Burkholderiales bacterium
AGGTCGTTGCACTCTCGTGACCACGCCTGGCTGATGGCCGCGTCGCCGACGTGGTGCTCCATGGAGCCGGCGCGGGGCGAGAAGAAGGTGAGGTCGCATCCCCGCTCCTGCTGCAGCTTGAGTTGCGCCCCTTCCAGCGATTCGCGCAGCTCGTCATCGGCTACGCGGAGCGTCCCCGGCTTCCGGCCTGCGACCTGAAGTTTGCGCCAGTCCCACAGCGCTTGCGGGGCGGTGGTGTAGTGGCCGTGGCAATCGACGATCATCGGTACAGCTCCTCAACGGTGTAGCGCCGGGGGATCAGGCCCTGGCGGTGGACATAGTCGATCGCGACTTCGAGGTTGCGGCGGTTCGCCTCGAGGCCGAAGGGATTCAGTTCCGGGCTGCCGGCCGCGCGGATACTGGCCTCCAGCATGCGCGACACCTCGGCCGCCGTCGCCTCGGACACGGTGTCCTTTGCCACCACCATGTGGTTGACCTGGATCGCGCCCTTGCGCGTGCGCCACGCTTGCGCGGCTACCGCGACATCAGGGATCACCGGCACGATGCGCGGATCGGCGACTTTGCCGTCGCCGGTGACCACGGCGTCGACCTCGCCCTCGAGCAGCATGGCGGTGAGGTCCTTGCCCGCCGGGGCGCGTTCCACCCAGGCCGGATCGGCGAATTCCGCGACGTGACCCTCCTCGAGGGTCACCCAGCGGATGCGGCTCGCGTCAACACCGTAATCCTCCGCAAGGACGCCGCGCAGCCACATCGCGGTGGTGACCGAATACATGCGCACGCCGATGGTCTTGCCATACAACTCACCCGGCCCGAAGGCGGGGCGCCCGGCGTTGCGCACCAGGCGGTCGTGCTGCAGCCGCGCCAGCACCACGGCCGGCAGCAGCCGGTAGGGCTTTCCGGCCGCCCGCGCCATGAGAAAGGTCGTCATCGACAGCTCGGCGACGTCGAACGCTAGGTCGCGCACCACGCGCTTGAATCCCGAGCTGGGGGGATGGACGTCGGCGAGCTCGAGCGCGACCGAACCGGAGGCGACGCGGCCTTGCTTCAGAGCGTGGGTGACCGGGTAGTCGCCCAGCAGGGTGTTCAGTCGCAGGAGACCCATGTCACGATTCTATTTGATGCGCCGCCCGCGCTTGCGTAGAGTTCTCCATATGTTTCGACCCTCCGCCCGTATTGCCCGCACCCGCATTTCCGCTTCCGCCGCTGCCGCGCAGCGCGCCCGCGAACTTCGCCTCGCCGGCGTGGACGTCCTGGAACTCGCGCAGGGCGAACCCGACTTTAATACCCCGGACCACGTCATCGAGGCCGCCTACCGCGCCATGAAGGACGGCCAGACGCACTACACGCCTACGGACGGCACAGTGGAACTGAAGGCGGCGATCATCGGCAAGTTCCGTCGCGAGAACGGCCTAACCTTCAAGCCGGAGAATATCTCCGCGGGTGCCGGCGGCAAGCAGGTGCTGCACAACGCGCTCATGGTGACGCTGGACCCGGGAGACGAAGTGGTGATTCCCGCGCCGTCGTGGGTTGCTTATGCGGACATCACGCATTACGCGGAAGGCGTGCCCGTCTGGGTGCCGACGAAAGCGGAGAACGGCTTCAAGCTGCAGCCGGCTGAGTTGGAGGCCGCGATCACGCCGCGCACGAAGTGGCTGATGCTAAATTCGCCCTCCAATCCGAGCGGGGCGGTGCTCTCGGCCGACGAGCTGCGCGGGCTGGTCGCGGTGCTGGAGCGCCATCCCCATGTCTGGGTGATCGCCGACGACATTTACGAGCACGTGCTGTTCGACGGCCGTCCGTTCGCGATGCTGGCCGCGATCGCACCGCAGCTTGCTTCGCGCACGCTCACGGTCAACGGTTGCTCCAAGAGCTACGCCATGACTGGCTGGCGGCTGGGCTACGGTGCGGGGCCAGCGGAACTCATCCGTGCCATGGCGCGGCTGCAGGCGCAGAGTTCCCTGAATCCATCGTCCGTCAGCCAGGCCGCAGCGGTCGCGGCCTTGAATGGCCCCCAGGACATCGTCCGGGAACGCTGCGCGATCTTCCAGTCGCGGCGCGACAAGCTCGTGCCGCGCCTGAACGCAATCCCTGGCCTTTCCTGTGTCCCGCCCGACGGCGCCTTCTATGCCTACGTCTCCTGCGCTGGCTGGCTGGGCAGGCGCACCCCGCAGGGCAGGGTGCTGGAGAGCGACGCCGACGTCACCGCCTACCTGCTCGAATCTGGCGTGGCGCTGCCCAATGGCGCGGGCTACGGCCTTTCCCCCTATTTCCGCGTCTCCTTCGCCGCGGCGCAGGATTTTCTCGACCGCGCCTGCAGTCGCATTGAGGCGGCCGCCGCGAAACTCGTGTGACCGGCGCCGCTGGGCTAGCATGCAGCCTCGCGGCTTGAGCGCGCCTGAACAACAACGGCGGACTGAAGGTCGCGAAGGGCTTGGGAGAACGGATGCTCGGATTTGTCGGCGTGGGCGTGATGGGCGAACCGATGTGCCGCAACCTGGCGCAGAATTCGGGCGAGCAGGTGTGCGTGTTCGACATGGACGACGCGCCCCTGGAGCGCCTGGGCGAGGTCGGTGTCTTCGCGTGCGAGTCGGTCGCGGATATCGGCCAGCGCAGCGACGTCGTGTTTCTTTCCCTGCCGGGCCGGACCGCGGTGCAAAAGGTGTGCATTGGCGGGAGCGGCCTGCTGAGCAACATGCGGCCCGGCGGCTGCGTCGTGGACCTCTCGACCACCTCGGTGTCCCTGGCCAAAGACCTGTCCGCCCGCTTCGGCGCGCGCGGCATCCAGTTCTGCGACGCGCCGGTGGCGCGCACCCGCCAGGCGGCGCACGAGGGAACCCTGTCGGTCATGGTGGGCGGCGCAGAGAAGGCGTTCAGTCGCATCCGCCCGTTGCTGGAACACATCGCCAGCGACATCACGCACTGCGGCCCTGCGGGCGCCGGGCAGACCATGAAGATCATCAACAACATGGTGCTATTTCAGAACGTGGTCGCGCTTGCCGAGGCGCTCGCGCTAGTGCGCCATTCCGGGATCAAGCCGGAGCTGGCGTTCGATGTGCTCTCGAAGGGTTCGGCTGACAGCTTCGCGCTGCGCAATC
>SXNB01000219.1 GCA_005777205.1 Burkholderiales bacterium
GATCCCGGCCGATGCCGCAGAGGCGATCCGGCGCGTCGCACGAGTCCTCAACATTGCCTGGGTGGAGTACGCGCTCGAACGGCCTGCGCGCATCATCTGCCCGCGCAGCAGCCATTGCCCAATCGTCGGGCACTGCGAGGGCGTCATGCCCTCGCGCGCGCGCGAGATCACCGACGTGAGGCGGGAAATCGTTAGTCAGGCCCGCCGGGCGCGCTAGCGAGCTTTTTGTGCGGCGCAGCATCGCTGCGGCGGAAAGGATTGAAATTTAGATTTCTCTAATATATTCTCCGTGCAGAGGAGGGGCGAGCATGGCCAAGAAACTCATCATCGTCATGGCGAATACCGACCCGCGCAATGGCGAGGAGCTCGGCGCGCCGATCTTTCAGGCTTCGGTGGCCGCAGCGATGGACTATGAGGTGGAGGTAATTTGCACCGCCACCTCGGGGCGCCTGATGAAGAAGGGCGTCGCCGAGAAACTGGTCGTGAAGGAGGGCTCGCCCAAGACCGTCTACGACTTCATCAAGGATGCGCACGAAGCGGGGGCCAAGTTCTACTGCTGCTCGCCCAACCTGGACCTGTTCGACATGAAGGTCGAGGACCTGATCCCGGAATGCTCGGGCATCGTCGGTGGCGCGCACCTGATCGAGGAGGTTATGGAAGGCGACAGCAAGGTGTTGACTTACTGACATGTCACACTCGGAAACGACGCGCGTCCAGACGATCATCGGCGACCCGGTCTCCGCCGGCGCGCCGCTGCCGCGCGCCAAGCTGGAGGAAATCTTCGCCGACATCCAGTCGGACCTGCGCTATGACCACGAACTGAACGGTTGCCTGAACTGCGGCATCTGCACCGCCACCTGTCCGGCGGCGCATTACTACGACTTCAGTCCGCGCGAAATCGTCCAGTTGCTGTGGACCGAGAACCTCGAGGGCATCTACGACGCTATGCAGGAGAAGATCTGGGCCTGCGCCCAGTGCTATACCTGCGCTGCGCGCTGTCCGTTCGGCAACTCCCCCGGCGGACTGGTGATGCTGATGCGCGAGACCGCGATCAAGCACCAGATGGAATCGGCCAAGAACGTGCTGCGGCCGTTCAGCCGCGTCATGCTCAAGCTCATCTCCACCGGCAACCAGCTCTCGCCGGACATGATCAACAAGGATCACTTCGCCGACTGGGGGCCGAACATCTCCAAGGTGGAGGCGCCGCTCAAGCTATTGCGCCGCGCGATCCCGATGCCGACGCTGAACACCACCTCGACGTCCTGGGAGGTGAACCTGAAGACTTCGGTGGAGCTCTACACCATCTGGGAGATGACCGGGGTGCTCGGGCAACTGGAAGGGATCGACGAGAACCTGTTCGACGTGATCACAGACATCATGGATGAGAAGCGCGAGGACTGGAAGGACTACCTCGCCGACCAGGAAGACGCCTGAGGAGGCAGCAATGACGGACAAGACAAATGAACGATTCACGGGCCACGGCGCCGAATGGCGCGACTCCAACCTGAGCACCACGGAGGCGAAGATCGCCACCTCCTGGGTGGAGCTGAAGGTCGACAAGCGATCGATGCTCACGCAGAAGGACCGCGTCGAGGATGTGCGCGACGCGATGTGGGACCTGGAGAAAGACGGCGAAATTGTCGTCCATCGCGTCTCGGACGATCACCAGCCGGTGATGGTGAAGACGCTATACGGCTGGGACAAGAAGATCCCGACCACCCGCCTGTGGCACCACAAGTCCTGCGGCCAGTGCGGCAACATTCCGGGTTACCCGGCGTCCCTCCTGTGGCTCATGAACCGCATGGACATCGAGTACCTAGACGAGACCGACCAGACCTCTTGCACCGCCTGGAACTACCACGGCTCGGGCATCGGCAACCTGGAGAGCCTGGCCGCGGTGTTCCTGCGCAACTTTCATCAGGCCTACGTGGCGGCGAAGGCGCAGGGGCTGCCGGAGTCCTACTACTACCCCCTGGTTCACTGCGGCACTTCGTTCGGCAATTACAAGGAAGTGCGTTCGTACCTCATCCAATCGGCCAAGCTGCGCGAGCGGGTGCGCGCCATCCTCGGCAAGCTCGGGCGCCTGGTAGACGGCAAGCTGCTGATACCCGAGGAGGTGGTGCACTACTCCGAATGGCTGCACGTGATGCGCGAGCGCATCGCAGGCATGCGGGAAATCGACTGTAGCCAGGTCCGCGCCACCATCCACCCGGCCTGCCATGTCTACAAGATGGTGCCAGCCGACGCGATCTACGACGACAACATCAACGGCGGCAACCGCCTGGCGGTATCCACCGGGGTCATGCAGGCGCTGGGCGCGCAGGTAATCGACTACTCCACCTGGTACGACTGCTGCGGCTTTGGCTTCCGCCACATCATCTCCGAGCGCGAGTTCACGCGCTCCTTCGCCATCGACCGCAAGATCCGGGTCGCGGTCGAAGAGGCGCGGGCGGACGTCATGATCGGCCATGACACCGGCTGCATCACCACCCTGGACAAGAACCAGTGGATCAGCAAGTCGGGCCCCAAGCCGGTGGAACTGGCGGTACTGGCCGACTGCCAGTTCGCGGCGCTCGCTTGCGGCGCGCATCCCTACAAGATCGTGCAGTCGCACTGGCATGCCTCGCCCACCGAGACCCTGATGGAGAAGATGGGCATCGACTGGGAAGCGAAAAAGGCCGAGTTCGTCGCCTACCTTGAGGAGATCAAGACCGGCAAACCAGATAACCTCTACGACCCGCGCCGCATGATCACCTCCGGCCCGGGCTACATTCCCCTCAAGGCGGTGTCATGAGCAAACCAGTCCTGATCGTGGGCGCCGGCCCCGCTGGCCTTGCCGCCGCAGGCGCCCTAGCGGGCGCCGGGCAGAGCGTGGTGCTGGTGGACAAGGAATCGAGGCTGGGGGGCGCGCCCATCCTGTCGGGCTACGCCAAGCTGGTGCCCTCCGGCGAGTGGGCGAAGGACGCCATCGGCGGCATGGTGCGGCGGGTCGAGCAGGACGCGCTGGTTACCGTAAGGACCGGCGCGCGGGTGGAGAAGTTCGAGGGCGAGCCAGGGAGCTTCCGCGCCACGCTGTCGGACGGCTCGAGCGTCGAGGCGGGCGCGGCAATCCTTGCCACTGGCTTCACGCACTTCGACTCGGTGAACAAGCCCGAGTGGGGCTTCGGCACCTTCCCCGACGTGGTGACCACGACGCAGGTGGAGCAGATGATGTCGTCGGGCCGCGGCGTGCGCTGCCCGTCGGACGGGCGTAAGCCTCAGCGCGTTGCGATCCTGCTTTGCGTGGGCTCCCGCGACCGGCAGATCGGGCGCGAATGGTGCTCCAAGATCTGCTGCACGGTGTCCTGCAACATCGCCATGGAGATTCGCGAGGAACTGCCGGACTGCCATGTCTACATCTACTACATGGACATTCGCACCTACGGCCTGAACGAGACCTACTACTGGAAGAGCCAGGAGGAGTTCAAGGTCAAGTACATTAAGGCACGGATCGCCGAGGTTACTTCCGACGGCCAGAAGCTGATCGTCAAGGGCGAGGACACGCTGGTGAAGCGCCCGATCACTATCCCGTTCGACATGGTGGTGCACGCCATCGGCATGGACCCGAACGTGGATAACAAGTCCATTGCCGGCGTGTTCGGCGTTAGCCTGCAGGAGCACGGCCACATCGCACGCGGCAGCTACGGCACGAGCGGCGCCACCTCACGCCCGGGCGTGTTCGTCGCTGGCGCCGCCACCGGGCCGGAGACCATCGACGATTCGATCGCGCAGGGCAACGCAGCGGCGATGGCGGCGTTCGCGATGGTCCACCAGAAGGCCGCGGCCTGAGGCATGGCAAGCGCCCAGCCCGTCGTCCGGACCGACCGGCCGCAGCTCGAGCTCTCCGGGCCGAAGCTGAGGCTGTCGTTCGAGGCGCTGGTGTCGCGCGCCGAGGAGCAGGGCGGCGTCGAGGCTTTTGTCGCCGGGCTCAAACTCAAGTCCACGCTGTTCCGCAATGCCCTCGCGGGCCCGCTGGACCTCGCGACCCTGAGGACGCTGTGCGCACACATGGCCACCGTCCGGCGGCGCGCGGGCCCCTACCTTGAGCCGGACGCGTCTGACGCGTTTCACGCGCGTATCGAGCGGCTGATCGAGGGGCGCGAGGACACCAGCACGGCAGATGCGCGCATCGCACGCTTCTGCGCCGAGTTCCCGCAGGACCGCGACCACCGCTGGGTGCGCGACCTCGCGGCCGAACTGCTGCACTATGCCGACCCCGAACGCTATCCGCTGATGCAGCGCTGGGTCTGGGACACGCGCGCCAACACCGGCGTCCTGCGCGAGATCTGGCATGGCGAGAACGTGGACCACATCACCATCGGCGTACCGGACGGGTACGCCACCTTCCTCGTCCTGCGAGAGGAATTGGCGCAGTACCTGGCGACGAACGGGGTGTTCCGCGACGTCCTGTTCTATGTCGATGTGCTGACGGCGCAGGTCTACGCCGACTACATCAGCGAACGCGGCGGCACCTACCTGCGCACGGACTTCGCCACGCCCGAGGATCCGATGCTGCACACGCGGCGCATACTCGGCCTGGACGGGGTGGACGCCTCGGGCCGCACGCGCCTGAAGGCAAGCGACGGTACGGCCGTGGTGGTGGAGGCGAACTGACATGGCGATCCACGAGAAGTCGCTCATTCGGCCGGAGAACCTGAAGGTCCAGGACAAGGTGGTGGTGGACGGCGTCGACGTTTCCGGCCACTGGAGCACGTTCATCCAGTCGCGCGTCGTCACCGACTACAACGAGGCGTTGGAGGAGGAGATCGCGGCGCTGCCGGGTGGCGAGCACATCCATCGCTGCTGGCAGTGCGGCTCCTGCACCAATTCCTGCACCGTGAACGCGCTCAACCCGGACTTCAACCCGCGCTACTGGATCTACCTGATCCGCACCGGCATGGAATCCGAGCTGCTGCGCGACAAGGACATCATCTGGCAGTGCGTGTCGTGCAACAAGTGCACCTATGCCTGCCCGCGCGACGTGGAGCCCGAGGGCGTGATGAAGGCCACCGCGCACTGGCTGGAACTGAAGGGCCACACGCAGAAGTCGAAGTCGACTTTGTTCGACGAGGAGTTCACCGAACAGGTCATCGCCACCGGCAAGATTGAGGAGGGCCGCATCATCCGCAACTTCTTCGCCCGCACCGGCCAGCCGCTGCTGCAGGACTGGCTGGTCGAGATGGCGAAGCGCGTCGCGCGCCGCCTGCCGTTCAAGCAGGGCCTGATGATGGGCTGGGCGACCCTCTTCCGGCCGCGCACGCGCAAGTGGGCGAAGGCCTCGGCGGCGTTGAGCGAGTACGTCCATGAGCAGGAGCAGCGCAACCGCAAGGCGTTGCGCATCGAGGAGCGTGCATGAAGCCGGAGTACCAGAAGGTCGCCTACTACCCCGGTTGCGCGCTCGAAGGCACTGGCCACGCCTACAACGCCTCCACCAAGGCCGTGGGCAAGGCCTTGGGCCTTGAGCTGGACGAGGTCAAGGACTGGAACTGCTGCGGCGCGATGGAAGTAAAGAACGTGGACCCGAAGGTGCAGACTTACTTGTCCTCGCGCGTGATGTCGATCGCCGCGCACGAGATGAACGCCAAGGTGGTGATGGCGCCCTGCAACGGCTGCTACCACAACCTGAAGAAGGCCGAGTACGACCTCGCCAACGACGAGGCCTCGCGCCAGACCGTGGACCGGATCTCGAAGAAGGCCGGGCATGAGACCTACCAGGCCGGGAGCCTGGAGACCATCCACGCCCTGGACTGGATCAAAGACGGGATCGGCGAGGAGGAGCTCAAGCGCCGCCTGAAGGGCTCGCTCAAGGGCCTGAAGGTGGCCAACTATTACGGCTGCATGTACACGCGGCCGCGCCACATCTTTCCAGAGAAGGACCAGGGCCCGGGCAGCGAATCCACCTCGCAGCCGCACTTTATGGACGACCTGCTCGCCGCGGCCGGCGCCGAGAACGTGGATTTTCCTCTGAAGACCGCCTGCTGCGGCGGCGCGCACACGCTCTCGGACAGCGACACTTCCACGAAGTTGGTGCTCAACATCCTGCAGGCCGCCGAGGCCGCGGGCGCGGACGTGATCGCCACCGAGTGCCCGACCTGCCATTCGGGGCTGGAGATGCACCAGGTGCGCGCGGAGAAGGTGCTGGGCACGAAGACGAAAGTGCGCATGCTGTACTTCACGCAGCTGCTTGGCGTTGCGCTGGGCGTCAGCCCGCGCAAGCTCGGGGTGCACGAAAACGTGTCCGACGGTCTGGCGCTGCTCAAGGAAAGGGGCATCGCTTGACCGCTGCCAGGGAGGCGCTGCTTGCTCGCGCGGAGGCGGTTCTGGAGGAATGGGTGCGTGCGCGCGGCGAGGCGCCGACACAGGAAACGGTCGAAACATTTCGTCTGCTCGCGCTGCACCGCCAGGGCGCGCGCGGGGTGCCCAGCTTCAACGCCTGCCGGGAAACCTGCCGCGAGGTCGCGTACCACTACAATCTGCTTGGCGAGAAAGGCGGCGCGGACGGGCCCCTGGAGTCAATGATGGAGATGGTGGTCCGCCACCTGGAACTGTTCGTGCGCGGCAAGATGGAAGTGGAGGGCCTGGGCGATTTCTGCTGCGCCTCGCGCCCGGTGCGACAATCATCCGCACTGGAGGAAAGACCGAATGGCTAATGTGCGCGGCTGCAACCTGCCCGACGACCTTCTCTACGACGTCGACAACCACATCTGGTACCGCGAGGTGGGCGACGGCACCGTCAAGCTCGGCATGACTACGGTGGCCACGGCCATGGCCGGGCAGCTGGTAGCGTTCACGCCGAAAAAGGCAGGGCGCTCGGTCGAGGCCGGCAAGTCCTGCGCCACGGTGGAGTCCGGCAAGTGGGTCGGCCCCGCCAAGTCGGCCTTCGGAGCTTTGGTGGTGGCGGTGAACGACGACGTGGCGGGCAGACCCTCCCTCGCCAACGAGGATCCTTACGGCGCCGGGTGGCTTGTGATTCTCAAGCCCGAGGACTGGGCGGCAGCCAAGGGCGCGCTTACCACGGGCACGGAGGTGGCGCCCAAGTACGAGGCCAAGATGGACGCCGACAACTTCAAGGGCTGCGCCTGAGGATGGATCGCGCCGAAGCGATCGCCGACATGAACATGGGCGAGTTGCAGTCGCGCGCCCTGCGCGCCGCCGGCCTGCTCAAGGCGATGTCCAACCCGGTGCGCCTTATGGTGCTGTGCCAGCTCTCCGAGTCCGAGAAATCGGTGGGTGAGTTGGAGAAGGTCGCCGCCGTGAGCCAGTCGGCGCTGTCGCAGCACCTGGCGCTGCTGCGACAGCGTGGGCTGGTGCGCAGCCGCCGCGAAGGGCAGTCCATCTATTACATGCTGGATGGGCCGGAGGCGCCGGCGCTGCTCGCCGCGCTCTACGAGGTGTATTGCCGAAATGTCGGCAAGGCGCGCGGGCGCAGGACCTAGTCGGCCGGCCTTGGCACCGGCGTGGACAGGCAGCCCAGCAGTCGCTCCAGGCGCACGCGATGCAACTGTTCCCATGCCGCCGCCATGAGATCCTCGTCGCCCGCATACGCAGCGCGCAGGAACGTCTCCAGCGACTGGTGCAGTTCCGCGGTGCGGACGTCCCCCGGCGTCCAGCCGATGCGCGAGCCGGATTTAACGAACGCCGCTTCGTCTGCGGCGTCGCGCTTCAATTCCTCCAGCCGGCGCAGGCGCGCGAGGTCCTCGCGCAGCAGCTGCGCCCGGAACAGGCTTTCCTCGCCGGCCAGCTGCCGCTCAAGATCGGTGATCAATCGCATTGCCGCGTCCACACCCGGATTCTATAGGCCCCTGCCATGATCGAAACCACGCCCGCCCAACTCGCGCCCTATGTCACCTGGGGCGCGTTCGCCCTTGCGTTCATCTTCGGTGCCGTCGGTAACAAGACCAACTTCTGCACCATGGGCGCGGTCTCGGACTGGGTGAACATGGGCGATCTGGGCCGCCTGCGCATGTGGCTGCTCGCGATCGCGGTGGCGCTGCTGGGCTCGAGCGGGCTGCACCTCGCCGGCGTAGTGGACCTGTCGAAGTCGATCTACCAGGGGCCCAACTTCACCTGGCTGTCGTACATCGTGGGCGGATTTCTCTTCGGCGTCGGCATGACGCTGGGCTCGGGCTGCGGCTCGAAGACCCTGATCCGAATCGGTGGCGGCAATCTCAAGTCGCTGGTGGTGTTTGTGTTCCTCGGCATCGCCGCCTACATGACACTGCGCGGCCTGTTTGGCGCCCTCCGCGTCAACGTGCTGGAGCAGGCATCGGTGACCTTCGCGACGGGCCAGGACCTGCCCTCGCTGCTCGCCGCGGCCACTGGCGTTGCGAAAACAACCTGGATCGCGGCCCTCGCCAGCGTGATCGGCCTGGCACTGATTGCGTTTGCTTACGCCAGCGCAGATTTCCGCGCCTGCTTCGACTACACGCTGGGCGGCGTGATTACCGGCCTGGTGGTGGCCGGCGGGTGGTACGTGAGCGGCAGGCTGGGCTACATCGCCGAGGACCCGCAGACGCTGCAGGAGGCGTTCGTGGCCACCAACACCGGGCGCATGGAGTCCTTCTCCTTCGTCTCGCCCATGGCCTTCACGCTGGACTACCTGATGCTGTGGACCGACAAGTCGAAGATCATCACCTACGGCATCGCGTCGGCCGCCGGCGTGATCGCCGGGTCGGCGGCCTACGCGCTCGCCTCGGGCAGCTTCCGCTGGGAGGGCTTCCGCGACGCCGAGGACACCGCCAGCCACATCATCGGCGGCATCCTCATGGGTTTTGGCGGCATCACGGCCCTTGGCTGCACCATCGGCCAGGCGCTCACCGGCGTCTCGACCCTGGCGCTGGGTTCCTTTGTCACCTTCGCCGCCATCGTCGCCGGCTCGGCGTTGACGATGAAGGTGCAGTTCTGGCGGATGGGCGGCTAGCCGCCGCCCGCGCGCACGAACCGGATCGCCGCCGCTAGCACCTCGCCACGCGCTTGGTGGATGGGGTAGTGGCCGCTGCCCGGGATGCGCAGCGTTTCCAGCCGCCCCGGTAGCAGCGCTGCCAGCGCCTCCAGCTGCGCGGACGTGAAGAACTCGTCGTCCTCGCCCTGGATCGCGAGCACGGGGCAACGGACCTGCAACACATGGGGCTCAAGTCCCCAGCGCGTGCCGGGTGCCTGCGCTGTCCAGACCTCTACCAGGCGGGCGAACAGCAAGTCGGTGTTAGCACCGTGGTGGCGCCGCAAGCGCGCCCTCAGGTCGCCGGACCCGAAGTCCCGGATCTGCTCGCGGATCTGGTCCAGCGTGCGCTGCTCGACGAACAGGTGAGGTGACAGGGCGATAACCCCGCGCACGCGCTCCGGGCGCGCGCCGGCGAATGCGAGTGCGATGGAGGCGCCGTCCGACTGCCCGACGAGAATCGCCTCGCGCACGCCGGCCTGGTCCAGCACTTCGGGCAGGGACTCGAGCGCCTCGTGCAGCAGGTAGTCGCGCGCATGCAACGGGCCGAGCGGCTCGGAATCGCCCGACCCCCAGCGGTCGTAGAGCAGCGCGCCGCAACCGGTGGCCTTTACAAGCTGGTCGGGGAAGTCGCGCCACAGCCGCACGCTGCCCAGCGCGTCGTGCAGGAACACCAGTGTTGGCGCATTTCCCTCAGCCGAGCCGCGCCGTTGCCCGCGCAGGCGGCGGCCTGCGGCCCGAAAGGTCTTCTGCGCAAGCGCCTGCTCGACCGCCTCGCGGAAATCGAGTGGCGACAGGCCGGCCATCTCGCAAGGGCGATCCGCGAAGAAGGCCTCCACAGCGCCACCCGCTCCGGAGACCGCCAAGCCGCGCAGGCGCGCCTCAAGGTCGTACAGCGCGCGCGGCGGGCTGAGGAAGAAGTCTCCGGTGATCAGCGCCTCGCGGACACGGTCGCGGGCCGGACCCTCGAGCCGGATGTCGGCCCGGATGGTGCCGCCGCGTCGCACCAGCGTCGCCGACACCTCCGGGGGGTCGTCGGCGGGAACATCCAGCTGGCGCACGAACTCATCGGTGCCGTACTGTTCATCAAAAAGCTTCCGCGCCAGGCGTTCCTCGTCACCGGTGGGCACACCCCATTGCGGATTCAGGTCCAAGTGCTCGCGGAATCCCTCAAGGAGCGCGGCGTGGATCTCCTCGCGGGGCGGCACGCGGCCGAGCAGCTCGCGCAGGCTGGTGACACGGCGCCGGGCATCCTCCAGGTCGCGCCGCGCCAGCTTCTCCACCGGGATGCGCAGCGCCTCGATCATGCGCAGCGGATCGAAGTCCACCAGCAGCGTGCCCTGAAAGAACAGCGTGTTGCCGTCGATGACGCCGCCGGTGCCGCTCAGCTTGCGGCCCTCGACCTCGATGTCGTTGCGAGGACGGAATTCCGCCGGCACGCCGAGGCACTTCAGGCCGGCCGCGGCCGCGGTGCAGATGCGAGCCGTGATCTGGACGAGGTCGGTCCCGAGTGCAAGGCGGTCGAGCACCAGCTCCCAGCAGGTCTGGCCTTCGTCGAGGTACAGGCCGCCGCCGCCGGTGATGCGGCGGCCAACTTCGATGCCGTTGGCTGCGCAGTACTTGAGTCGCACCTCATGGCTGAGCATCTGATGCAGGCCGACGAGGGCGCAGGGACGAAAGCGCAGGAAGCGGATGGTCTCAGGGCTGCGCCCCGCGTTACGCGACTCGATCAGCGCCTGGTCGAAGGCGACGTTCTCCCGCCCGAAGCGAACGCCGGTGTCGATGACGCGCACCGGGCGCGCCAGCATGCGCTACAGGGTACCGGGATAGTGCCCGCCGTCCATCAGCAGGTTCTGGCCAGTGATGTAGCCCGCGTGCACGCTGCAGAGGAACGCGCAGGCGGCGCCGAACTCCCCGATGGTGCCGAAACGCTTGGCCGGATTGCTCTCGGCGCGCGCCTTGGCGAACTCTTCGACGGTCTTGCCCAGCTTCTGGGCGTTGAAAATGAAATTCCCGCGCAGCCGGTCGGTGTCGAA
>SXNB01000220.1 GCA_005777205.1 Burkholderiales bacterium
GGCCGTTCGAGTGGCCCGCTATCATCTTGGTGTTCCTGCCCATCTTCTACCCGGTGATTAAGGAGCTGCAGGTCGACCTGGGCATCTCGCTCGGGATCCCGAGCGAGATGGTGATGGTCTGGTTCGGTGCCCTGGTGGCGGTGACGCTGCAGACGGCGTTCCTGTCGCCGCCAGTGGCGATGAGCGCCTATTACCTGCGCCAGGTGGTGAAGGAATGGTCGCTCTCGACCATTTACAGGGGCATGTTCGAGTTCATGATCCTGCAGGTGATCGGAATCACGCTGATCGTGGCGTTCCCGGCGATCGCGATCTGGTTCCCGCAGAAGCTGCAGGCCGAGGCGGCTGCGGTGAAGGTCGAGCGGGTGGATGACAGCATGAATCGCCTGGAGGAGGAACCCGCGAAGACGATGGAGGAGGAAGCGGAAGAAGCAAAGGACGGGGGGTCGCTCGAAAAAGACGACCTGAAAGCGACGAAATAGAGGGGAGAACCGCGTGCCTGCCGCTAGCCGACGCGCGTTCCTTTCAACGCCGGGTCCGAGTGTCAAGTCGGCCCGGCGTTTTTGTTTATGCTACAAGGCGCGATGGGCTTCGATTTCGACGACCTGAACGACCGGCGCGGCACGTGGAGCGCGCGCTGGGACAAGTATCCCGGCGACGTCATCCCGCTCTGGGTGGCGGACACCGATTTCCGGGCCCCGCCCGTGGTGCTGCAGGCGATGCGCGAGCGCCTGGAGCATGGCGTGCTGGGCTACACCGTGCAGCCTGCCGTGCTGCGCGAGGCCATCTGCGAGCGCATGTTGCGGCTGTACGGCTGGCGGATCGAGCCCGCCTGGATCGTGTTCCTGCCCGGGGTGGTGCCCGGCCTGCACCTCGCGGCCCGCCACCTGCTGCGGCCCGGGGAGCACGCGCTGCTGCCGGTGCCGCTGTACCACCATTTCCGTCTGGCGTTGGAGCGTGCGCCGCGCCCGTTCACCGAAGTGCCCCTAGTGCTCCAAGGCGGGCGCTGGGTGTTCGACGAGGAGCGACTGGCGGCCTCGGTGCGGCCGCAGACGCGGCTCTTGTTCCTGTGCAACCCGCAGAATCCGGGTGGCACCATCTTCACTCGCGCTGAACTGGAGCGCATCGCCGCCTTCGCCGCACGCCACGGCCTCGCGATTTGCTCGGACGAGATTCATTGCGACCTGCTGCTCGACCGGGGCAAGCCGCATGTGCCCATCGCCAGCCTCTCACCGGAGATCTCGCGCCGCACAGTCACACTCGCCTCGCCCAACAAGGCGTTCAACTTCCCCGGCGCCGGCTGCGCCTGGGCGGTGGTCGAGGATCCGCAGTTGCGGCGTGCGTTCATGGCCGACGATCACGCCACGATCCACGACCCTTCGCTGTTCGGCTACGTCGCGGTACTCGCCGCGTACCGCAGCGGCGCGGACTGGCTCGAGGCGCAACTGGACTACCTTGCGGGCAACCGGGACTTGGTCGAGCGGGAAATCGCCTCCATGCCCGGCCTCTCGATGGTCCACACCGAGGCGACTTATCTGGCCTGGATTGATTGCGCCGGGCTGGGCGCGAAGGACCCGCAGCAGCTGTTCCTCCAGGCCGGCGTGGCGCTGTCCCCCGGCTCGCAGTTCGGCGCGCCGCAGTTGGTGCGCCTGAACTTCGGCACCCAGCGCGCGCGCCTCGCCGACGCGCTGCAGCGAATCAGGACCGCATCCAGGCCGAGCCCCAGAGGTTGAGCGTATGCTGCTCGTGGGGCTAGGTGCGATGCGCCATGTCCTTCGGCATCACCTCCAGCTCGGCGGAGAACTCCACCTTGTGGCCGTCGGGGTCCTGGATCATGAAGAACAGGTTGTTCCCGGGGCCGTGCCGTCCCGGCCCCCACCATAGCGGAATGCGCAGCGCGCCGAGGCGGTCGGCCCAGTCGCGGATATCGTTCCAACAGGTGGTTTCATAGCAGTGGTGGTCGGCACGCGCTTCGGGTGCGCGGAAGGCGGCAAAGCTGTGGTGCTCCGGGTCCGAGCGCAGGAAGAACGCACTCAGATCCTTGCCTTCCAGCACCCGGTCCGATTCCACCATGCCGATCCGGCCACGGCGATGGGAGGCTTGGGACGGTGCTTGGGCTCATCGCCCCGCCTTCTCGTGCAGGGATTGCAGGCCCATGGCGTTAGCCGCGCTCAGTACCCGTTCCAGGTGGGAGTCGCGCAGGCCCAGCGTCGCCATGTGCTCCAGGGTATTGCGGATGTAGTCGACGCAGTGGCCGCGCTGGCCGATGCCCTGCGCGACCAGGCGGGCGCGCTGGTGCAGGTCCATTTCGCGCACGAACTGCCGGTGCGAGGTGTCGGCGACGAAGGCGAGCGCCCGGATCCGGCGCCTGCGGCCAATGTCCAATGACACCATGGTCGGGATGTAGACCTTGTTGAGCATTTCGCGCCGCCACAGCGCGCCGGCGACGCGCCTGACCTGCGGCGACGGAACGCGGAACGCCATGCCCCAGCAGGAGCCGCCGCGGCACAAGCCGACCACAAGCCCCGGGCGCTCGGAGGTACCGCGATAGCGGCTGGAGAGGATGCACAGCGAGCGGTGGTAGCCGTGTGCCCGGCCCATGGCGCGGTCGGTGTGGCTGAAGCCCGGCGACCACATCAGCGAACCGTAGCCGAACACCCAAAGGTCGCCCCGGGGCAGGCCATCGCGGAAACTTTCAAGTGCGTTTTGCATCGCGCGTTGCGCAACATTATAGAATCGGCGCAGGGAGAACAGCATTGTCCATGCAAAAGAGCGAGCAAACGAGCCGGCCGCCGATCGTCGGGCGCTATACCGCCGAGGAACTCGCGCTGGCCTCGCGCAATAGCGGCATGCCGCTGGAAGCGTTGCGCTACGACGTCACCCCGGCCGGCCTGCACTACCGCCTGATCCATTTCGACATCCCTGCCGCTGACGAGTTCACCTGGCGCTTGCGCCTGGACGGCCTGGTCGAGCGGCCCCTTGGGCTATCCCTTGATCAGCTGCGCGCCCTGCCCGCCAGGACCGTGCGCATGACCATGGAATGCGCCGGTAACGGCCGCGGCCAGATGTCGCCGCGCTATCCGTCGATGCCCTGGATGGAGGAGGGTGTGTCTACCGCCGAATGGACCGGGGTGCCGCTCGCGACGCTGCTCGAGCGTGCGGGCCTCAAGTCGACCGTACGGGAACTGGTGTTCCACGGCGTGGACCGGGGACTGGACCGCGGCATCGAGCATGCATTCGCCCGCAGCCTCGCGCCGGCGGAAGCGGCGGCCGACGGTGTGCTCGTCGCCTGGGCGATGAACGGCCAGCCGCTGCTGCCCCAGCATGGCGCGCCGCTGCGCCTGGTGGTGCCCGGCTGGTACGGCATGGCGAGCGTGAAGTGGCTGGCCCGCATCGAGGCGGTGTCCGCGCCGTTCGAGGGCGTGCAACAGGCGCTGAGCTACCACTTCCGGAAGGTCGCCGGCGAGAAAGGTGCGCCCTGCACCCGGATGCGCGTCAACTCGCTCATGGCGCCGCCGGGAATCCTGGATTTCTACGCCCGCAAGCGGATCGCCGCGGCGGGCCGGATCGAGATCCGCGGCCGCGCGTGGTCCGGATCGGGCGCGGTGACCGGCGTGTCCTTCGCCTCCGATGGCAAGTGGACAGACGCCGAACTGGATGCGTCGCTGGGCGAGCACGCCTGGCGCGGCTGGCGGGCAAGTTGGGACGCCGTGCCTGGCGAACATGAACTGCGCTGCCGCGCCACCGACGCCACCGGCGCGACGCAGCCGCTGGAGCCGGTGTGGGACGCTGCGGGTTTTGGCAACAATTCCTCGCAATCGGTTGCGGTGACAGTACGAGAAGCATGACAAGGGGAACGATGAACGATTGGCCGGAGCAACTGTTCGGCGTACTCAAGGCGGCGGGCGTGCGCCAGGTCGGCTATGTGCCCGACGCTGGCCACAAGCGCCTGATCGAGTTGTGCCAGGCCGATGCGGAGATGCGCGCCGTGGGGCTCAGCACCGAGGAAGAGGGCATAGGCCTTGCCGCCGGCGCCTGGCTGGGCGGCCCGCGCAGCGTGCTGCTGTTGCAGTCCCGCGGCGTGGGCAACAGCAACCACGCGCTCGGCAAGACAAACGAAAGCCGCTTTACCC
>SXNB01000221.1 GCA_005777205.1 Burkholderiales bacterium
CAGGACGTGCACCTGTTCGAGCGCCTCGTCTTCATGACGAGGGCCAAAGGGGCCTAGCTACAGTTCCTCTTTCGGCCCCAGCACACCGGCGGTCCGCAGCAGGCCGGGCAGCCAGCTGGGCAGCAGCTTGCCCTGGCGGATCTCCTCGATGCGCGCGGCCTCGCTGTCGATCTTGGCCTGCGCGCCGCCCACGATCTCCGCAGCCTGCTCGCGCGGCACCACGACCACGCCGTCGGCATCGCCCACAATCAGATCCCCGGGGTTCACCGGCGTGCCGGCTAGCGACACCGGGATGCCGATCCAGCCGGCCACGCCTTTGGTCGGGCCGTTCGGATTGCGGCCGGCGGCAAAAATCGGGAAATCGCCCTGCGCGCATTCGTCGGTGTCGCGTACCGCGCCGTCGATGACGAAGCCGGCGATGCCGGCCGCCTTCGCGTGCGCGGCCATCAGGCCGCCGGTCAGGGCGCAGGACAGGTCACCCTTGCCGTCTACTACGAGGACGTCGCCCGGCTTTGCCAGCATCAACGCGGCGTGGATCATCAGGTTGTCGCCTGGGCGCACTTCGACGGTGAACGCAGGACCGGCGACCTTCATCGCCCTCGACAGTCCCTGGATGCGGCCGCCCAGCGTGCCACGGCGCCCGCCAACGTCGGCCAGGATCGCGACCGGGAATCCCTTCGCCTTCGCCACCAGTTGCGGCGAGACGCGCTCGAAATCCTTGCGGATGTATGGATTCGCCATGCTCGCTACACCTTGGTCCGTGCCGCCGCGATGACGGCAAGGTCGTTCCAGACCTTCTGGTCGACGATCTGGGCCCCCTTGATCAGGAAGCGGTCGATGTAGCGGATGCCCTCGAAGGGCTCGCCATCGGCCCACTGCCCCCGCAGGGTGCCGTAGTTGTAGACCACGGTCCCGTCGGCATCCTGGTATTCGTCCACGCGCTCGAACACCTTCTTCACCCACTGGTAGATCGTCGAGGCACGCTTGAGCAGCTCGGTACAGTCGGTGAAGGCCATGTTGCCGGGAAACAGCATCACGCAACCGGGCGCGAGGTAGGCATTGGCCTCGGCGTAGCGCCGCTGGGCGAACAGGTGGAGAAAATCCCAGGCCAGTCGCCCGCCCTCGCTCAGCGATTCGCGCGTCATCGCGTGGACGACGGGTTGGGCACGGAACAGTTCAGCGTCGTGTTGGGGGTTCATGCCCAGAAGTCTAGCGCGGGAACCAGACCCGGGGCCGCAGCAGGGTCAGGACGATGAACAGGCTAATGCCCGCCGCCACGCTGCCCAATGCAAATCCGTAGCCCCTCAGGAACGCGGCGCTGCCGCCCGCTCCTTCGGCGAGTGCCTGTAATTCGGCGCTGCGAAACAACGCCGAGCCGATCACCGCGCAGGCCACCACGCCCAACGTGCGCGTGAAGTTGGTGAGGCTCGAGGCGACGCCGCGCTCCCCGGCCGGCAGTGCTGCGATCACTAGGTCCGAATAGGCGACCTGGAAAAGCCCGATGCCTAGGCCGCCCAGCGCGAGCCAGCAGCCGATCGCGACGCTTCCGGTGCCGCCGTGCCATCCCGCGGCCACTGCCACGACAGCCAGATTGAGCAGCATCCCGGCAAAAGCCAACGGGCGCGCCCCGACACGCGCGACCAGGCGCCCGGCCAGCGCCGAGCCGAGCACCGCCCCGGCCGGACCCAGCGCGAGCAGGATGCCGGCCACCTGCGCGGTCAGGCCGAGTACATTCATGAACAGGTACGGCCCGAGCAGGAAAATGGCAAAGCCGGCGAAATGCACCGTGACCGCCGCGAGGTTCGGCACGCTGAACGCCGTGCTTCGGAACAGCGACAACCGGATCATCGGCTGGCTGGAACGCGACTCGTGCCACACGAACCAGCTCAACGTGACTGCCGACAGGAGCGCTGCGGCGAGGCCCGCCGGCCCCGGCAGCGCGATCCCCAGCAGCAGGCTGCCCGACCAGGTCGCGAGCAGCACCGAGCCCGAGGCATCGAATCGTGGCCCGGCCGCGCGCGGCGCCACCGGCACGCGGCCGAGCAACAGCCAGGCTCCCAACGCGAGCGGCACGCGCGCGAAATACACCGACTGCCAGCCGAAGGCGTCCACTAGGCCGCCGCCCACCGCCGGCCCGACGGCAAGGCCAACTGCGAACGCCGCGCCGTACCGCGCCAGCACGCGCGTGCGCTCGGCGTCCGGGAAGATGGACAGCGCCAGGGCGGGGCCAGCGCCCAGCACCAGCGCGATGCCGACGCCCTGCACCACCCGCGCCACCAGCAGCCAGCCGTAGCCCGGGGCTGCGCCGCAGGCGAGGAACGCCGCCCCGGAGACCAGCAACCCTACGCCGAACACACGTCGGTAGCCGAACAGGTCGCCCAGGCGGCCGCTGATGATGACGCAGCTGCTGAACGCCACCAGGTAGCTGATGACCACCCAGCGGATCGAGGCCACGTCGAGCCCGAATGCGGCATTGATTGCTGGAAACGCGGCGTTCACAGAGCTATCCAGCGGCGCGATGATGCTGCCGACGAGGACGATGGCGAACGCGCGGGTCTGGGCCGGGGTCATGGGCGACGATTATCACGATAAAATACTTGCTAGCCCATGCTCATCGATTTCTTCCTCAAACTGAAGAGCCACAAGCTGCCGGTCTCCATCAAGGAGTACCTGACGCTGCTCGAGGCGATGCAGAGGAACGTTATCGGCCCGTCGATCAACGACTTCTACTACCTGTCGCGCATCGCGCTGGTCAAGGACGAGGCCAATTTCGACAAGTTCGACCGCGCCTTCTCCGAGTTCTGGGACGGCGTCGAGACCATCCCGGGCATCGAGGCCGAGATTCCGCTCGATTGGCTGCTGAAGCAGGTGGAACTCACGCTGTCTGAGGAGGAGAAGACGCAGATTGCGGCCATGGGCGGGTGGGAAAAGCTGATGGAAACCCTGAAGCAGCGCCTGGAGGAACAGAAGGCGCGCCACC
>SXNB01000222.1 GCA_005777205.1 Burkholderiales bacterium
CGAGCTGGTGCGGCGACTTTTGGAATACGAGCGCATGAAGCTGGCGGCGCAGAAGCTGGACGAATTGCCCCAGTTGGGACGCGACCTGCTCGCCGTGGCGGCCTATGTCGAGCGCACCACCTCGGAGCGCCTCCCGGACGTTCATCCGCGGGACCTGGCCGAAGCCTGGCGCTCGTTGCTGCAGCGGGCGCGCCTGCACGCGCACCACAAGGTATCGCGGGAGGAGCTGTCCGTGCGCGAGCACATGAGCCGCATCCTGCGCCAGCTCCGGGAGCACCGCGTGCTGGAGTTCCGCGAGATGTTCGACCCCGCCCGCGGCGTCACCGTGCTGGTGGTCACCCTGCTCGCGCTGCTGGAACTGGCGCGCGAGACCCTGATCGAGATCACGCAGTCGGGGAGTTTCGCCCCGATCTACGTCAGGATCGCCCATGCTTAATCCAACTGAAGCCAAGCGCATCATCGAGGCGGCGCTGCTCGCCTCGCCGGAACCGGTTTCACTCGCGGACTTGAAGCGCCTGTTCGAGGACCAGATCGGCGCTGACACCCTGCGCCGCCTGCTCGGCGAGTTGCGCGAGGAGTGGTCCGGGCGAGCCATCGAGTTGGTGAACCTAGCCGGAGGCTGGCGCTTCCAGACCAAGCCTGAGTTCCAGCCCTTTCTCGAGCGCCTCAACCCGGAGAAGCTGCCGCGCTACTCGCGTGCGGTGATGGAGACGTTGGCCATCATCGCCTACCGGCAGCCGGTGTCGCGCGGGGACATCGAGGACATCCGCGGCGTCGTGGTCTCGGCGCAGATCATCCAGACCCTGGAGAGCCGCGGCTGGATCGACGTCGTCGGGCATCGCGACACGCCCGGGCGCCCGGCGCTCTACGCCACGACCCAGACCTTCCTCAACGACCTCGGCCTGTTGTCACTGCAGGAACTGCCGCCCCTCGACGAAGTGGCGCGCACGCTCGAGCTCGAGCCTTCGCCGGCCCCAGCGCAGGCCGCTCCTGCCCAACCCGCCGCCGAGTAGTCCCGCCACACTCCATCCCCTTGGGGAGCGGTTGCAGAAGCTGCTGGCCACGGCCGGGCTCGGTTCGCGGCGAGCGATCGAAGTTTGGATCAGCGATGGCCGGGTCACCATGGACGGCAAGGTCGCGAAGCTGGGCGATCGCGCCTTGCCGGGTGCGTTGATTGCGGTTGATGGAAAGTCGGTGGCGACTGCGGCCACCGCGGCCGCGCCGCGCCTCTTGCTCTATCACAAGCCCGTAGGGGAACTCGTCACACGCGCGGACCCGGAGGGAAGGGCAACCGTCTTCGAGCGCCTGCCGCCGCTCAAGGGCGGGCGTTGGGTTTCCGTTGGACGCCTCGACCTGAACAGCGCGGGCCTGCTGCTGTTCACGGACTCTGGCGAACTGGCCAACCGGTTCATGCACCCCAGGCACGGAGTGGATCGCGAGTACCACGCGCGCGTGAAGGGAGAACTGACCGTAGAGGAGCAGGGCCGCCTGTGCCAAGGCGTAACCCTGGAGGATGGCCTCGCGCGCTTCACCCGAATCGCCCCGATCCCGCGCGCCGCGGACGAAGGCATCAACCGCTGGTACAGGGTCGTCATCCGGGAGGGCCGCACGCGAGAAGTGAGGCGCATGTTCGAGTCGCTGGGCCATCCCGTGAGCCGGTTGGTGCGCAAGCGCTTCGGCCCGGTGGAGCTTCCGGCAAACCTCTCCGCCGGGCGCTGGGTAGAGGCCAGTCCCGCATTGGTCGCCTCGTTCCTGAAGGTTGCGCTGCGTTAGGCCCGGAACGTTGTTCTGACGCTTAAAACCTGCTAAACTTCAACTGTTTAAAGGTAATGGGCTTCGGCCCATTTTTTGTTTCAGCAGCGAATTCAGCAGGCTAAAGGCAGGCAGGCACGGATGGCGGCTTTGACGGAAATCGTAGAGCCGACCCTGGCGGGATTGGGCTTCGAGTTGGTCGAGATGCAGCTGTCCAACCACGGGCAGTTTCTGCGGTTGTTCATCGATCGGACGGACGGCGCGGGTGGCATCAACGTGGACGACTGCGCAACGGTCAGCCGCCACCTGATGCACCTGTTCTCGGTCGAGGGCGTGGAATACGACAGACTGGAAGTGTCCTCGCCCGGGCTGGATCGCCCTCTGCGCAAGGAGAAGGACTTCGCGCGCTTCGCGGGGCAGAAGGCTGACGTGCGCCTCAGGGCGGCGGACGCCGCGGGCCGCAGGCGCATCTCCGGGACCCTGCTGGGCGCGAAGGACGGTGTCGTCACCCTGGAGGTCGAAGGCCAGGCGGTGGCGCTGGAACTGGATGCAATCGAACGGGCCCGGCTGGTGCCGGACCTGCAGCCACAGAACGCTCGTAAGAGCGGTCAGAAGAGGCGCAAATGAGCCGGGAAATTTTGCTGCTGGTGGACGCGCTGGCGCGCGAGAAGAACGTGAACCGCGACGTGGTGTTCGGGGCGCTCGAGCTCGCGCTCGCCTCGGCGACCAAGAAGCGCTTCACCGAGGATGTCGACGTCCGCGTCGCGATCGACCGCGACACCGGCGAATACCAGGCCTTCCGCCGCTGGCGGGTGCTGCCGGACGACGCCCCGGACTGGATCAACGCCCAGATGCTGTCTGTCGAGGAAGCCCAGGACCGCAAGCCCGACGCCAAGCTCGATGACGTCATCGAGGAGTCGATCGAGAACGTGCCCTTCGGCCGTATCGGCGCGCAGACCGCCAAGCAGGTCATCCTGCAGCGGATCCGGGACGCCGAGCGCGAGCAGATCCTGACCGATTTCCTGTCGCGTGGCGACGAGCTGGTCACCGGCACCGTGAAGCGCATGGAGCGCGGCAGCGCGATCGTGGAGTCGGGGCGCCTGGAGGCGCTGCTGCCCCGCGAGCACATGATCCCCAAGGAGAACCTGCGCATTGGCGACCGCGTGCGGGCCTGGGTGATGAAGATCGAGCGTGGCATTCGCGGTCCCCAGCTGGTGCTGTCGCGAACCGCGCCGCAATTCATCATGAAGCTGTTCGAGCTTGAGGTGCCGGAGATAGAGGAAGGCCTGCTGGAGATCAAGTCGGCGGCCCGTGATCCGGGGATCCGCGCCAAGATCGCGGTGCACACCACCGACCGCCGTATCGACCCGATCGGCACCTGCGTCGGTATGCGCGGATCGCGCGTGCAGTCGGTGACGCAGGAGCTGGCCGGGGAGCGCGTCGACATCGTGCTGTGGTCGGCCGACCCAGCGCAGTTCGTTATCGGGGCCCTTGCGCCCGCTGAGGTGAGCTCGATTCTGGTGGACGAGGAGAAGCACGCCATGGACGTCGTGGTGGACGAGGAGAACCTCGCCATTGCCATTGGCAGGAGCGGGCAGAACGTACGCCTTGCATCAGAGCTCACCGGCTGGACCATCAATCTGATGACCAAAGAGGAGTCCTCCAAGAAGCAGGAGGAGGAGGGCGCCCGGGTAAAGAACCTGTTCACGGAAAAGCTGGACGTGGACGAGGAGGTCGCGGCGATCCTGATCGAGGAAGGCTTCGCCACGCTCGAGGAAGTCGCATACGTGCCGATCAACGAGATGATGGAGATCGAGGCCTTCGACGAGAATACGGTCAACGAGCTGCGCAGCCGCGCGCGTAACGCGCTGCTGGTGCAGGCGATCGCCAGCGAGGAAAGCCTGGAGGGCGTCGATCCGCTGCTGCTGCAGCTGGAGGGCATGGAGGCGCCGCTGGTGGCCAAGCTCGCCAAGGGCGGCATCAAGACCCGTGACGACCTTGCCGACCTGGCGGTGGACGAGCTCGGTGAATTGACTGGCCTGGACGAGGAGCGTGCCAAGAAGCTGATCATGGCTGCCCGCGCGCACTGGTTCGCCGAGGAGGCGCCCGCCGGCGCCGCGCAAAAAAAGGAAGCCGCGTAACGTGGCCCAGACCAGCGTCGCCCAGTTCGCCAGCGAGCTCAAGGTCCCACCTTCTGTGCTGCTGGAGCAGTTACGCGCCGCCGGGGTCGAGAAACGCGTGCCCGAGGATTCGCTCACGGAGCAGGACAAGTCGCGCCTGCTGGAGTACCTGCGCAAGGCGCATGGATCCTCGGAAGCCAAGAACAAGATCACGCTGACGCGCAAGCAGACCAGCGAGATCAAGAAGTCTGACGCGTCGGGCAAGGCGCGCACCATCCAGGTCGAGGTGCGCAAGAAGCGCGTGTTCGTGAAGCGCGACCCGAACGAACTGGCCGCGGCTGCCGCTGCTGAAGAGACGCGGCAGCCGGTCGCGGCCGTGCCCGAACCCGCACCCGAACCCGAACCCGAACCCACGCCCCTGCCGCTGCCGCCACCAGTGGCGGAGCCCGCTCCGGCCCCTGCCGCGGTCGCCGCACCAGCGACCGCGCTGGCCGCTCCGCGCCACGTGCTGGACCCCGGTGAACTGCTGCTGCGCGAAGCTGAACAGCGGCGCCACCAGCAGCTGTCCGACATCCAGGCCGCGGAACTACGCGAGAAGCAGGAACGCGAGAAGCGAGAAGCCGTCCAGCGCGAGGCCACCCGCCAGGCGCAGGCCGCGGGCGTTGCCCTGCCGGTCAAGGAAGGCACCCTGCACGCGCCCAAGAAAGGCGAGGTCAAGCCCGGGGACAAGAAGGCGAAGAAGGTCAAGACTACGGTGCTGCGCGACGACGGCGTGCGCCGGCGCGCCATCAAGACCCGCGGCGACATGGGCGGCGGCGTCGGCGGCTGGCACGGCCGCGGCGGATCGCGCCACGGCCGTGGTGCCGCCGCCGCCTCCGGCGAGCCCACGTTCGCCCAGCCCACCGAAGCGGTGGTGCGGGAGGTCGCTGTGCCGGAGACCATCACGGTTGGCGAACTCGCGCACCGCATCGCGGTCAAGGCCGCCGAGGTCATCAAGGTGCTGATGAAGCTGGGTTCCATGGCCAACATCAACCAGGCCCTGGACCAGGAAACCGCGATGATCGTGGTGCAGGAGATGGGCCACACCGCCAAGGCGGCGAAGCTGGAGGATCCCGAAGCGTATTTGGTTGACACTGGGGAGAAAAGCACGGCGGAAGCCCTGCCGCGCCCGCCGGTGGTGACCGTGATGGGCCAC
>SXNB01000030.1 GCA_005777205.1 Burkholderiales bacterium
GAAAATGACCGATGCGATTAGAGGTCTATCAGAGTCGAGTCGGGCTTCGCCCTGGATTAGCGATGCAGCAACGACCACTTCATATGCGCTGAGTCCCGTCTCGGGATTCGCGTCACCGACGGCGATGTTGTCGCCGACATCTACCGGGAGCGGGTTGCGCGCCGCGGCACCAAGGGCGCCGAGGCCTGGGGCTGGGGCACGGCCTACGGCCAGCCCGGCGGCAAGCCGGCGGCGGTACCTGCTGCCCCGGCCCCGGCGGGGAAATCATGATGAGCCGTATCGCAGTCGTGCTGGCCTGCGCCTCGCTCGCCTTGGGCGGCTGCATGGAAGTCGAGCAGACCGGCGCCGGTGCGAAGGCGGGCAAGTACCAGGGCAAGCCCGACACGCAGCCTTGGACCAATGCGCCGACCGCGCACGAATCCGCGAAATGGGCCAAGGGCGACCGCACGAGCTGGGAGACGCAGATCAAGAACCGCCAGCTCGCGCAGCATGAGCACAAGCGCATCTACTAGTAGCAGCGCCCGCCCGGGGAGGCAAGGTATGTCGATCATTTCCAGGATGTTCATCGCCGTCGCATGGCTGGCGCTGGCTGCCGGCGCCTCGGCGCAGACCCCGGCACCGGTGGATTCGGCCAAGGAGCAGCAGCAGCGCGCCGTCACGCAGCCGGGCAACAACCAGCCGGTGTGGAGCGAAGTGAGGTCGGGGCAGCCAAACTACACCAGTCTGCCGGGCAGGGAAATGGGCGTGCTGGTGCAGCCGCAGGCGCGCTTCTTCGGCCAGGACAAGTTCACCACCGCCGGCGAGGCCTGGCGCCAGTACCGCAATGGTCCGATCACGTTCTATGGCGGTTGGCTGGTGGTGCTGGTGGCGCTGGTCGTGGCGGCGCTGTACTTCGGCCGCGGCCCGATCAAGCTGCACGACAAGCCCAGCGGGCGCCTGATCGAGCGCTTCTCCAGCGCCGAGCGCTGGGCGCACTGGATCATGGGCATCTCGTTCGTGGTGCTGGGCATCAGCGGGTTGATCATCCTGTTCGGCAAGTACGTCCTGTTGCCGGTGATCGGTTACACGCTGTTCGCCTGGCTCACGGCGCTGGCGAAGAACCTGCACAATTTCGTCGCCCCGCTTTTCATGGTGAGCCTGCTGGTGTTCATCGTCATGTACGTGAAGGACAACCTGCCCAAGGCCTACGACTTCGCCTGGTTCGGCAAGGTGTGGGGTCTCTTCTTCCGCGGCGAGCACATCGCCTCCGGACGCTTCAACGCCGGCGAGAAGGCCTGGTTCTGGGGGGGGGTGGTGGTGCTGTGCCTGATCGTCAGCGCCTCCGGCCTGGTGATTCTGTTCCCGAACTTCGAGCAGCTGCGCAGCACCATGCAGCAGATGAACATCATCCACGGTATCTCCGCCCTGCTGGTGATCGCTGCCTCGCTCGGCCACATCTACATGGGCACCATCGGGGTCGAAGGCGCCTACCAGTCCATGCGCACCGGCTACGTGGACGAAATCTGGGCCAAGGAGCACCACCAGTACTGGTACGACGAGGTGAAGTCCGGCGGATCCGTGTCCGGTTCCGCCGCCAAGGCTGGCACCGCGCCGCAGGCATCGCACTGAGTAACAGGGAGACGACCGTGAAGAAACTGGGATTCGTGCTGGCGATCGCAGGCGGGCTCGCGATCGGGTCGTACACCGCGGTGCATGCAAAGTTGCCGGCGCCCGCGGCAAAGAGCGATGCGGAAAAGGCCTCCGAGGCGGAGAAGGCCGCTGCCACCAAGGCCAAGGACACGGAACTCAACGCCAAGGCGCACGACAAGGCGGTGGCGAACTACAAGAAGGGCAAGGGCATCGCGATGGACGGCAAGCCGGCCGCGGCGCCGGCGAAAGCCGACAAGAAATAGCGTGCGCGGCGGGGCCAAGGTCGTCGTGGTCGGCGCGGCGATCCTGGCGGGATGCCAGAGCCTCTCGCCGGACCCCCCCCCAAGCCATTGCCGAACTGCAGCCCACCCGCGGCAACAAGGCCGCCAGGACGGCGCGTTTCTTTCAGCTTGAGAACAAGGTGCGCGTGGTCGCGAAGGTCAACGGCCTCGTCCCCGGTCCCGAGCACGGTTTCCACATCCACAAGGCCAGCGACTGCAGTTCCGGCGACGGCATGAGCGCCAAGGGACATTTCGATCCACCCTGCAAGCTGCACGGGCATTTCAGCAGCTTCGAGCGGCATGTCGGCGACCTGCCGGAGCTGAATGCCGACCCTCGCGGCGCCAGCGGCCTGCAGGTGGACCTAGACCTGATTTCGGTGGCGCTGGAGCCAGCCAGCATCATTGGCCGCAGCCGGATCGTGCATGCCAACCCGGACGACTACCGCGCCCAGCCCACCGGCAACAGTGGGACGCCCTCGCCTGCGCGGTGATCCGCCGCGTTCGCTAGCGGCGCCCCTCCGGCCTACAGGCCTTCCACGATCACCATGCGCGCCGAGGCCGCCTTGAGTCGCAGGGCCAGCGCCGGCGCGTACTCGGAAGAGTGATACCACTTGCGCGCCTGTTCGGTGCTCGGGAACTCGAGCATCACCACGCGCTTGGGCACCCAGCCGCCTTCCTTGGTTTCGGTGGCGCCGCCGCGCACCAGGTAGCGGCCGCCGTACTGCTCGATGGTGGCGGGAACCAGCTTCTGGTACTCCGCGAACAGGGCGGCGTCGTGGACGTCGACCTCGGCGATGACATAACCGGACATGCGCTGCCTCCTTGCGTTTTCTCATTGGACACTGGCGGAGCGAATCCTAGCGCGACTGCTCCTCTGGTGTCTTGTGCCTGCGCAAGGCTGCCAGCAGCATAAGGTCGTAGGTGATCTTCAGCGCGCCGCAGAGCAGGAGTGGCCAGGCGAGCAGGCCGCACCCGCCATCGCTAGGCCAGGCGCGCGACGAACGTGACGGCGAGTCCCGCCAGCGCGCAGGCTCCGATCACCGGCATGATCCCTGTCTTGTAGCGGAACAGGGCAATGAAGGCTGCGGCGCCGATGAGCACGGAGGGCCAGTCGAAGCCGCCCTCCCAGCCCTTCGGCCACAGCACGTGCCAGGCGAAGAACAGGGCCAGGTTGACGATCACGCCGACCACCGCCGCGGTGATACCGGTGAGCGGTGCGCTGAACTTCAGGTTGCCATGCGTGGTTTCGACGAAGGGCGCGCCTGCGAAGATGAACACGAAGGAGGGCAGGAAGGTGAAATAGGTCGCCACCAGGGCGCCGGCCACCCCCGCGCCCAGGAAGCCGACGAAGGCGACGACCATGATCAGCGGCCCGGGCGTCGTCTCGCCCAGCGCGAGCCCGTCGATCATCTGCGGTGCAGTGAGCCAGCCGTGGTGCTCCACCGCGCCCTGGAAGACGTAGGGCAGCACCGCGGAGGCGCCGCCGAAGGTAAGCATCGCGGCCTTGCTGAAGAACCAGCCCATCTGGGTGAGCGTGCCATCCCAGCCGCCGACGAGGGCGAGCGCGCCCAGCGCCACACCCCACAGCGCGAGGCCGGCTCCCAGGTAGGCCCAGAACTTCGTCCAGCTGAACAGGGCGTGCGCCGGGGCCGGCGTGTCGTCGTCGATCACGGCGGGGCCGTAGCCCTTCTGTCCCGAGCTGTGCCCGCCGCCGCCGGTAAAGATGTGCGGTGCAAGCTGCCCACCGGCGTAGCCGATGACGCCAGCGGCCATCACGATCGCCGGGAATGGTGCCTGGAATACCAAGATCGCCACGAAGGCGGCCGCCGAAACACCCCACAGCGCAGGATGCTTGAGCGCACGCTGGCCGATGCGCCAAGCGGCGGCGAGCACGATGGCGACCACCGCCGGCTTGATGCCGTAGAAGATGCCGGCAATGAGCGGCACCGAACCCCAGGTGACATAGATCCACGACAGCGAGATCAGGATGAACACCGACGGCAGCACGAACAGGCCGCCAGCGACAATCCCACCCCAGGTTCGGTGCATCAGCCAGCCGA
>SXNB01000223.1 GCA_005777205.1 Burkholderiales bacterium
CGGCGCACCGGCTCGGCAATGAGGTGGAACTCCTTCCAGCCGTCCTTCATGCGCCAGGGCAGAGTCCAGCCGTTCAGGGTCGCCACCGGGTTGTAGGGGCGGCCGTTGGGCGGGGCGAGCGGCGGCTGCATGTCGGGCTTGTCCTGCGTCGGCGCCTCGGGCAGCGAAGCGGCTTGTGCCTTGGACACCATGGCTGCGCCGAACAGGCCGGCAGCGGCGGTACGGATGAACTGTCTTCTGTTGGTCATCTGTATTCCCTGATCAATGGGCCGGCGCGGCGGCGCCGCCCGGCAGGCTCGCGGGCTTAGCCATGTAGCCGGCGCCCCCCGGCGAACCGGTGGTCATCGCCACCTGCAGTTCGGACTCGGCGAGCCAGAAATCGCGCAAGGTCTCGATGTATGAATTGACGCTGATCACCGCGTCCCGGGAATCGGCGAGCAGCTCGAACACGCTGGAGAGCATGCCGTTGTAGCGCAGCAGCATCTCCTCCGAAATCCGCTTGCGCAAGGGCACGATCTCGTCCCGGTAGTGACGCGCAAGCTCAAAGGTGGTGTGGTAGGCAGAGTAGGCCTCCCTCACCTCCGACCGGGCGCGGATCGCGACATCCGCGGTGCGATTCACCGCCTGCGTGTAGAGGTGCTCCGCGCGCGCCGTTCGCGCTTCCCCAAAATCGAAGATCGGAATCCGCAGCTCGATCTCCCACCCCCGCTGGTCCGGACTGGGCGCTTCCGATTTGTTGTGCAGGCCCAGCTCGAGCAAATTGACGAAGCGCGACACCTTGGCAAGGCCCAGGGAGGAGGCCAGCGCCTCCGCCTCCCGGCGCGCGCCCTGCACGTCCAGCCGCTGCGCCAGCGCCTGAACCTCGAGGTCCTGGATCTCCCGGGCGGACTTGGGCAGCCCGGGCAGGCGCTCCGGGAGCGCAAAGCGCAGATCCTCTCCCCACAGGCCCAATGCGCGCGTCAGCCGCTCCCGAGCGCTGGTCCGATGGTGCATCGCGCGGGAAAGCTGGGCTGTCGTCTCCGCGTAGAAGATCTGCTCGCGTGCCTGATGAAGCTTCGGCCAGTTGCCCACCGCGGCCATGCGGCGCGCGAGTTCCGCGCTCGCCTCCGCGGCCTCCTTCACCTGCCGCATGTATCGCACGGCCTCCTCGGCGGCGACCGCAGAGAAGTAGGCCTTGCGGGCCTCGAGCGCGACCCTGAGCGACTCGCCCGCCGCCCTCGCCTTGGCCGCCTCGAAGCGCTTCTCCTCCCCCTTCACCGACAGCGGGATGGTCACCAGCCCGAGCAGGTCGAAGAACACGCTGCGCTCGTACTCGATCTCGTTGCCGCGGCGTGCGCGTCCGATGGAGAACTTCGGCCCGCTCCAGCGGCTTGCCTGCACCAGGTCGGCCTCCGCGATCCCCATCTCGGCGTAGCTCGCCTGCAGGCCCGGATTGTTGAGCAACGCGATCTGCGTCGCGCTCCCCGCCGTCAGCGGCTGCGCCAGCAGTTCGCGAACGCGGGCGCGCACCGAGTCCGACTCTTTGTCCGAGCGGACCCATACCGCATCCCGCCCGCTGCGCGCCTTCACCGCCTCGCCCACAGTGCCAAAGCCACCGTCGGGCGGGAAGCTGACGCAGCCGCCGGCAAACAGCGCCGTCATCGCTATGGCCAGGTTCCTCATTTACGGCCTCCCTGGCCGGCGGGGCCGGGTTTCGGCGCCGGTGAAGCGGCGGGCGGAACGGAGCCCGGTACATGGCCGATATGTCCTTTCAACCGGCCCATCTCTTCGTTCGATTCGCGCCAGCGCCCGACTTCCGGGTCGGTATGCGGCCGATAGTCCTTGAACGCGGATTCATAGGCGGGTCGCGACGGCGCGGCCGCTTTCGGATCGGCAGGATCGGGCCGCCCGGTTCCCTGCGCAGCGGCGCTGCCGGCGAATGCAGCCGCCAGCGCAATAACAGTTCTCTTGTACATGGTTCCCTCAGTTCGACCAGGCGCAGACGCAATGCGCACGCGCGCGCGGCGGCCTTGGCAGCGGCCCCGCTAGGCTGTCAGAACGTCAGGAAACGAGCGGAGGGCGGTCGAGGTGGTCCGGGTAGTAGCCCGGCTCGGACCAATACCCAAACGGAATGCGGTCGCTGCCCAGAGCGGGTGCGACGCGGGAAAAACCAGTCGGCACCGCGAACGCGAGGCCCGCGCAATGGGCGGCGCAGTAGCTGCAGGCGTGGTTGCTGCCCTCGCCCGCCACCTGATTGTTGTGGTGGTTATGCCCGGCGCCATCGGCTTCGGCATGGTGCGTCGCCCCGGCCTGCTCCTGCCCGGAGGCGCAGATGCTGATCGTCACCGACCCGATGGCGCGCGCCGGAACCAGCGCGACCAGAAGGAGGACAACGACGATCTTCAGCCAGCGAAGCATAGGCAATTATGACATGGGCTAGTTGGACTGGTTCCCGGGCTTATCCATCACGCGCCAGGCTTCCGAGCCCCCGCCAGATCCTCCAGGATCGGGCAATCCGGCCGCTGGTCGCCCTGGCAGTTGTGCGTCAAGTGCTGCAGCGCCGCGACCATTGACTGCATTTCCGCGATCTTGCGCTCCAGCTCTTCCAGATGCGCGCCGGCGACCTTTTTCACCGCCGCGCTGGAGCGCGACTTGTTCTGCCACAGCGCGAGCAACGCCCGGATGTCCTTGACGGCGAAGCCTAGGGTCCGGGCGCGCTTGATGAACTGCAGCGTATGCACGTCGTTCATGGTGTACACGCGGTAGTTGGCGTAGGTCCGCGCCACCTTCTTCAGCAGCCCGATGGCCTCGTAGTGCCGGACCATCTTGACGGATACGCCGCTGGCTTTCGCAGCGCGGCCGATATCGAGCAGGCCGCGCTCGATGGCGTCTGCGTGTTCGAGAAATGCGTCGGTTTTTCCCACGGCCCTCCCTTTTCAGTTCCCGGGTTTCCAGCGCTTGAGCAGCAGCGCGTTGGTCACCACGCTCACGCTGCTGAAAGCCATCGCGGCGCCCGCCACCACTGGGCTGAGCAGCCCGAGTGCCGCCAGCGGGATGCCGACCACGGTGTAGAAGAACGCCCAGAACAGGGTCTGCCGGATCTTGGCGTAGGTGCGACGCGAGATCGCGATCGCGGCGGCTACCAGCCGAGGGTCGCCGCGCATCAACGTCACGCCCGCGGCATGCATGGCCGCATCCGTGCCCGAGCCCATGGCGAAGCCGATGTCGGCGGCGGCCAGCGCAGGCGCATCGATGATGCCATCGCCCACCATCGCCACCACGCCGTGCGCCGCGCGCAGTTCCCCCATCACGCCCGCCTTGTCCCCGGGCAGGATCTCGGCGCGCACCTGTCGAATGCCCAGGCGTGCGGCGATCGATTCCGCAACCGCGAGGCTGTCGCCGGTGAGCATCACCGTTTCAATGCCCTGGCGCGCCAGTTCCGCAATCGCCTCGGTGGCTTCAGGCTTCAACTCGTCGTCGATGCCCAGCAGCGCGATGACCCGCGGCGCATCGGACAGGTCGGCGAGCCAGGACACGGTCTGGCCCTGCCGCTCGGTGTGCTCGCGTTGCGACTCCAACGCAGCCGTGTCCACCCCCAGTTCGCGCATCCACCGGCTGGAGCCAATCGCGAGCCGGCGGCCGCCGACCCTCGCTTCGATGCCCCGACCCGCCGAGACCTTGAGGCCTTCTGCCGCCTGCACCGCGACCGCCTCCCGAGCGGCGGCCGCGAGCACCGCCTTGGCGAGCAGGTGCTCGCTGCCGGACTGGACCGCAGCGGCGAGTGCCAGCGCTGCAGCGCGATCGCCGTCAACCGCCTCCAGCGCAACGAGCGTAGGCCTGCCCACGGTCAGCGTGCCGGTCGTGTCGAATGCGACCACTCGCACGCGGTGCGCGATCTCCAGCGCTTCCGCGTCCTTGATCAGCACGCCGTGCTTCGCCGCGACGCCCGTGCCGGCCATCACCGCCGCGGGCGACGCCAGGCCCAGCGCGCAGGGGCCGGCGAGCACCAGCACCGCCACGGCGTTGAGCACCGCCCGCTCCCACTGGCCGGTGAAGAGGCCCCAACTCAGGAGCGTGAGCAGCGCAAGCACCAGTACCACCGGCACGAACACCGCGCTCACCTTGTCCACCAGGCGCTGAATCGGCGCCTTCTTCGCCTGCGCAGACTCGACCAGCTCGATGATCTGCGCCAGCACCGATTGCGTCCCCACCGCGGTCGCGATCACGACGATCAACCCTTCGCCGTTCACCGAACCGCCGGTGACGCGCTGACCCGGCCCCTTGGCCACCGGCAGCGATTCACCGGTGATGAGGGATTCATCCACGTGTGTATCGCCCTCGAGGACTTCGCCGTCCACTGCGATGCGCTCGGCCGGGCGCACCACAACCAGGTCACCGACCATCAGCGCATCCAGCGGCAGTTCGACCTCGACGCCGTCGCGGCGCACCCGCGCCTGGTCCGGTCGCAGCGCCTGCAAGGCGCGGATGGCCTCCGTGGTCTGGTGCTTGGCGCGCCCTTCCAGCCACTTGCCCAGCAGCACCAGGGTGATCACCGCGGCGCTCGCCTCGAAGTACAGGTGGAGCATGTCGTGCTCCCAATGTTCCACCAGCACGTAGATCGACAATCCGTACGCGGCGCTGGTGCCCAGGGCGACCAGCAGGTCCATGTTGCCACTGCGCGCGAGGAGCGCCTTCCAACCGGCGCGGTAGAAGCGCGCGCCGAACACGAACTGCACCGGCGTGGCGAGCAGTAACTGGATCCAGCCCGGCAGCCCCCAGTGCAGGCCGAAGGGCTCCGCCACCATCGGCACCATCAGGGGCGCGGTCAGCAGCGCGGAAATGGCGACCGGCCACCAGGAGCGGTCCGCCGCGGGTTCGGCCAGCGCCTTCTCCTCGGGGGCGACGAGATGCGTCTTGTACCCGGCCTTGCGCACCGCCGTCACGAGGGTCTCGGGGTCAGCGCCCGGCGCCAGCGCGACATCGGCCATCTCGGTGGCCAGGTTCACCTCTGCGCGGCTCACGCCGGGCACTTTCGCCAGGGCCTTCTCCACCCGCGCCACGCAGGAAGAGCAGGTCATGCCCTCGATGGGCAGGCGGATCTGGATGCTGGTCTGGAGATTCATGGCGGCAGGTTCAAGTCTGCCACCATTGGAGGGTCAAGTGC
>SXNB01000224.1 GCA_005777205.1 Burkholderiales bacterium
CCGGCGAGCGCCGCTGGCGCGCCTCCCAGCTCGCCGAGCAATCGACCATCCCGGCCGTCGTCCGCCATGACGTGGACGACGACAAGGCGCATACCCTGCAGCTCACGGAGAACATCCAGAAAGCCAGCCTGCGCCCCATCGAACTCGCGCAGGGCCTCGCCCGCAAGGTCGCCACGGTTGGCCTGATCGAAACCGCCGCCAGCCTCGGCAAGAGCAAAAGCTGGGTCAGCCAGCGCGCCACCCTGCTTGACCTGCCCGAGCCGATCCTGGACTTGGTACGCCGCGGGATCCTGCGCGACGTCGCGGTGCCTCATCTTTTGAAACAGGTTTCGGAGCTGGATACCGGCCATTACGAAGCCCTGATCGAAATTTACAACGACGATCCCGAGGATGCGCCAGGCCGCGACACGCTGGAAAAAACGGTCCGCTCGCTCAAGGAAGACAAGCGAACCATCGAGGCCGCGCGCACCGCCGCCGCGAATCAGCGATCGATGTTCGAGCCTGAGCCGACGTCGCTGGCTGCCGCGTTCAAGTCCTCGCCGGAGACGCCTCCCCCGGCTGCGCCGAAACCCTCGGCGAACGTCGTCAATCACTCCGTCAAGGACGTGAAGGCCACGGCCTCGCGCCAGGTGGATGAGGAGCGCGCCAAGCGACAGGAGATCGCGCACCGCCTGGCCAAGCGACTGGAAGCAGCGAGCGGCGACGAAGTCGCCCACGTCGCCGATTTGGAAGAGAAGAACGAAAAAGGACTCGACCGCTATGCGGTCGAGGTTGCTTTGACAGAAGCCCAAATTGACGCGGCCTGCGCTGCGATCGAGGGCGGCGAAGCGTCGGCGCCACCGTCGGCCAAGCTCGGGCTAGCCGACGCAGAGCTGATGGACTTCCTGTCCGCACGCTGCATCGTGTGCCCGACCGACTTCCCCGAGAGCTGCGTCGCCGCCGGCGAGCTGTACGCCGCCTACAGCGCGCACTGCGCCAAGGCACGCAGAGACCCAGCACCACCACAAGTCCTCGCCTGGCTGCTCGAAACGCACGGCTTCCAGAAGCGTCGCGACAAGAAGGGCGCCTATTGGATGCGCCTCTCCCTCAAAAAGATCGCCAAGAAGGCGAAGTAGCCGTGAAGACGCACATTCACATTCACGGCCTGCGCTATGCCGGCTTCAAGACCGGAAAGGCCAAGTGCGGCCGCCCGGTCACCGCCGCGATGCTCGCCGTCGAGGAAGACGCCACTTGCGAAGCCTGCCGCGCCATCGCCGAACAGGAACACGCGCAGGCGCAGGAAATGGTGGCGACATACAAGCGCCTCGGCATGGACCCGGCCAAGCTCATCGAAGACCTGAGCCGCGGCCCCAGCTATCGCAACGTGGAGACGCTCTGACATGGCCGCCATCCTCCGCCGGCTACAACGCGCCGCCCTCGCCCTGCTCCGCTTCGTCAACGACAAGGTCTTCTACTCCAACCTCGGCTCGAAGCCGCGCCTGATCTATTTCGCCGTGGCCTGGCGCATCGGCGCCAGGGTCTGCCGCTGCAGGGGACGCTGCACCTACACGAACACGTCCTGGAACAACTGGACCGCCTACCAGTGCGTGTACTGCGGCGAGTTTGACAAGCCGCTGGAATCCCTAGTACCGGCGCCAGACGACTGGCAGGACCACATCGACTGGCCGGGAGATCGCTGACATGGTCGCCCAGATCAACAGTCATGGCGGCTATCCGGCCACAGAGTCCTTCGAGATCAAGAAAGGGCAAGGCTTGCTGCGTATCGACATCGCCGAATGCCCCGACGGCTGGCGCTTCGCCACGTCGTTCAGCCTGCGCTGGAGCAGTCAGCTTTGCGGCATATCAGCGCGCAGCCGCCCTCTGCGATCGCGTCGTTCCGCCCTCATCCACGCGATCTGCAAGGCGCGCGACGAACTCAGAAGCAAAGCAGCCACTACAAACAGCTGTGCCTCAATCGCAGGACGGGAAGAGGCCCGCAAGCTCGCCGACCTGTGCCGTCTCGACTCGCTGACAGCAAACGCGATCGCGATCGATCCGCCCACCGACAGCGACGACGAGGAAGAAGACGAAGAGCCCACCGCCGCGCCCTCGCCCGACGACGAATGGCAGAACCGCGATCGCGCGCTGGACCTCGTCAACACCAGCGTCCAGGACTGCGCGATCAGCCTGCCCCACATCGAAGACGAATCCGTCATCCGCCGCGCCCTGGCGCTTGCCGAAGAGCGCGGCCACAAGACCCGCGTCCAGATCATCCAGCGCGAACTGCGCCGGCGCAGTGCCGCAAACCCGCAATGAAAGCCAGGAGGCCGTCCCATGCCCGATGCCAAGAAATTCACAGCGATCCCGCTGGCGGAGCAATTGGAAGCAATAGAGCGCGAAGCAGATATCGCTTACAAGCGTCTGCCGAACCTCGCGCGCAAGACCAACCACGGGCGGCCCGCAACAATGCACTGGGGCACGGTGCAGCGCCGCCTGAACGAGTTCGAGAACCTGCGCCATACGCTCCGCCAGCTGAAGCGCCTGGAGGACGAAGGCCGCCTCCCTCCGGAGCTATCGAACCTGTAGCCGAACTGTTCGACGAGCTGCGCAGTGCCTGCGCCAGCTACGCGCAGCTGCGCCGAAAGGTCGCGCGCCTCATGCGCGCCTGCGCCGTCCGCGATATCGCCGTCGATGGCCAGACCTTCGAGCTGTGCGCGCGCCAGGAGATCCGCGTCACCAATCTCCCCGCGCACATCGCCAGCGAACCCCACCCCCAACTTCACTTCGACCTCTAGCCGGTCGGAGCCCACCGCTGTCATCACCAGGAGGCACCATGATTGTTTACGACATCGAGATCGCCAACGCGATCCCCGACAAGAAATCCCCCATCGTCGAGGGCATCCGCTACTGCGAAGGCTGGCGCGACTTCGCCGGCATGGGCATCGCCACGATCGCCGCCTACGACGTCGAGGAGCAGCGCTCGCGCGTCTTCTTCGCCGACAACCTCGGCGACTTCGCCGACCTGGTCGAGCGCCATGACGTCATCGCCAGCTTCAACGGCGACGGCTTCGACAGCCCGCTGCTCGCCGCCAACGGCGTCGTCATCCCCCCGGAGAAGTCCTACGACCTGCTGGTGGAAGTGTGGAGCGCCGCCGGCCTCGGTCCGAACTTCTACTGGAAGACCCACATGGGCTACGGCCTGGACGCCCTCTGCCAAGCCAACTTCGGCACGGGAAAAACAGGCAACGGCGCCCTCGCCCCGATCAACTTCCAGCGCGGCCACTTCGGCGCGGTCGTGGACTACAACCTCGCCGACACCTGGCTCACCTGGCGCCTGATTCAGAAGGTCATCCAGACCGGACAGCTGGTCTGCCCCAAGACGGGAAATCGGATGCTCCAGATCGCGCTGCCCAAGGGCTACCCCGTGCCCTTCCACGCGCCGAACCGCGAGCCGGAGAACTGCGCATGACCGCACTCATCCTCTCCCTGCGCCGCCGCTCCACCCGGCCCCAGGTGCGCGAACTGCTGCTGCGCATCCTGGTCGCGATCGTCGCGGTCCAGATCGTCCGCTTCCGCTGGGGCTGGCAGTGCGTCAAGCACCAGGTGCAGCGGCCCGATGGATCCTGGGCCGATCACCAGCTGGAGCACGGCCGCGACGGCGTCCGGCGCAATCGCGACGGCCGTGCTGTCGAGTACTTCCGCTACCGCTTCACCAAAGGCGATGGCGCGACCGAATACCGGACGGCCCGCGTCTATACCTACCGCCGAGAGTGGCGCTGGAGCGGGCTCACCTGGTTGCCATGGCCAGCGCGACGGCGCACCGCCATAGACGTCGAGTTCAACCTGGAAGCCGGCGGGATGATGTCCTGCAGCTGGACGATGAAACCCGGCGAGTCGCGCGAAGACTGTCTGCGCCGCATGGAAGCAGAACGCCGCTTCGACTGACGCCATGAGCTATCGCGCAGTTACCGAACTCGCCGGCGCCTACTGCCCACTCGTGCCGGCGGCCCGCCTGGCGCGCTGGCTTCAGCGCGGAAAGTACATCTACACCGCGCTGGGGCTGGAGCGGCTGTGCAACCACTGCGGCGAGTTCTGGCCAGCGGACACCGAGTTTTTCTATTCCGTCCCGAGTCAACCGGGCGGCCTCAATGAATGGTGCAAAGCCTGCTATCGCGACTGGCGCGATGCACGCAACCTCAAACGGAGAGCAGCATGAGCTGGGATCAAATCTTCATCGTCGTTTTCGGCGTCGGCGCCGTCTTCCTCTCGCAGACCGAGCGCTACAAGCGCTGGGCCTGCATCTTCGGGCTCTTCGGCCAGCCCGCCTGGTTCTATGCCGCCGTCGAAGGCGGCCAGCCCGGGATATTCATCGTCTGCGTGCTCTACACGCTCGCCTGGCTGAAAGGATTCTGGACCTACTGGATCGTCCCCCACCGCGCAGCCGTCGGCCGCGTCGTTTTGCCTGGGAAAACCATCGTCAAGCTCCACGGCATCCCCTGCGAGCTGGAAGCGCCCACTGCCGTCTTCTCCAACACGATCGCCAAATACCCCTCGGTCGCCGCGTTCGAGCGCGTCTGGGCGCCCGAGCAAACCTGTGATCCGCTCGAAGGGACCTACCGCGCGCGCCTGCGACAGCGTGACATCGGCGGGAGCAGCGCATGAAGTCGCCCTGCCCCGTCATCTGGTTCAACGGCGCGCCCGTCATCTATCGCCGAATACCCAACGGCGACGGAACCAAGCGCCTCGAAGCCCACGAGCAAGGCCGCACAGCGCTGCTGCCGCTCACCCCCGAACTCGTCGAAGCCATCGAGGCCGACGAGGAACGCATGGCCAAGAAAGAGATTCGCAATGTCTAGAAAGAAGGCGATGTCACTTAAGTGCTGCCCGTTCTGCGGGTCGCACGAAGTTCAGATTTGCAGGACCAACCCACAAGCGTGCTGGATAAGGTGCGACGAGTGCGGCGCCAATGCGCAACCCCATCCGACCAGGTCGGGGGCCATCGATAACTGGAACCGCCGCCACTACGACGACGTTCCGGCGAACATTGCCAATGACGACGAGGAGAGCGGCTGAAGGTGTCGGACGCCACCCCCGCGCCCTCCGCCGACTAGCATCGCCCCATGTCCGATCAGATCCTCACCGTCGCCGATGTCGCCACACGCCTGCGCGTGTCGCGGTCCTTCGTGTACGCCGAGATCCAGGCCCAGCGGCTGGCTCACCAGGCGCTGGGCCGTGACGGCGGCCCGCCGTATCGCATCACAGAACAGCAATACCAGGCCTACCTGGAACGCACGCAGAAAAGGGAACAGCCATGTCCATCCGAGCACTTTCCAACGGCCGATTCCAGGCTGACTTTGCAGACGCCAAGCGAAATATCCCGCGCACTAAACGCACTTTCGACACGCGCAAGGAAGCCAAGGAATGGCTCGACGCGGCGAAGCAAGAAAGCCGCCGCCGTCTCCTCGGTCTTCGACCCCAGCGCGTCTTCGGCGAAGCACTAGCCAAGTACCTGAAGGACCTGGAAGACACCAGCGGCGGCGATGACGCGGCCGCGCGCCAGGCCGGGCATGCAGAAGCGCTGCGCTGGCCCTTCCCGTTCGAGCGCCGATGGGCGCACCTGGAGCTGGTCCCGCTGGAGGATGTCATCCCCGCCTTCAACGCCTGGCTGACCGATCTCCGCGCAGTCCGTGCCAGGCGCTACATCGGGAACAAGGTGTACCACCTTCGACAGGAGAACGGCGAGGATGTCTGGTATCTCCAGCCACACCCGGAATCAGCAACGCCGCCGCCGATCCGCGCACGCGTGACGGATGCTGTTCTGCTGCGAAAGCTGAACCGAAACGACCCATTCGCGGCCGCCGTGAACGCGCAGGGCAAGGAGCCCTTCACGGCCGAGCAGATTGCCGCCGCCCTGCCCGGCTACACCCTGCGGCGCGCCAGACAGCGCCTCAATCGCGCCGTAACGCGCGGCTTGCTGTCCCGGGATGCCCAGGGCTCATTCCGTGCGCTGAAGGCCCTGGAGGGGCCGGCGCAGCGCGGCCGCGGCCCCTACGCCAACCAGACCCTCCGCGTGCGCCAGATCCTCGTCCGGGAGGTGCTGCAAGCGGCTTGGCGGCGCTGGGGCTGGCTGGAGCACGACATCGCCGGCAAGATCGAGCTGCTGCCGCTGCCGGAAGGCCGCGAAACCTGGCTCCTGCCAGAGCAGCTGGACCGCCTCACCGCGGCCGCCCCTGTCTGGCTGCGCCGCGCCGTCTGCGGCGCAGCCTGGATCGGCTGGCGCAAGTCCAACGTCCTACGGCTGGAGTGGAGCAACGTCATCTGGCCCGAGCGCGACGCCGACGGAAAGGTAATCCGCGCAGGCCTCTACTACGTGCCCGGCGCAGTCACCAAGAACAAGAAGCCGCTCGCGCAGCCCATGAGCGAGCGCGTCGAGGCCCTGTTCCGCGAATGCTGGGAGGATCGAAACGGCGACAGCGTCTTCCACAAGGACGGGAAATGCCTGGCCGACGTCAATTTCCGGAAGCTCTGGAAGCGCCTGCGCCGCGAAGCGGGCCTGCCGGCAGATCTTCGCTGGCACGACCTCCGTCACACCTGGGCCAGCCACCTCGCGATCGCCGGCGTCCCCGACCGCCAGATCCAGGAGGCGGGCGGCTGGCAATCACTCGCCATGGTCAAGAAGTACACGCACCTCAACGTCGAGCACCTGCAAGGTGTCGTCGATGCGTACAAGGGCTGAACGTCCCTGCGGCGTCCCTGGCTGAAGAACATCAGCGCCAGAAACATCGCAAGTACTTGAATTAGATGGCTCCGTGAGTAGGACTCAAAGCCGAGGAAAA
>SXNB01000225.1 GCA_005777205.1 Burkholderiales bacterium
CGTGGACAGCGGGTAGTACCTCATCGGCTTGTCGTACACCGGCAGCATCTGCTTGGACACCGCGAGCGTGGCCGGGTAGAGCCGGGTGCCCGAGCCGCCAGCAAGAATGATGCCCTTCATTGCGATTTCACCTCTAGGTTTGCCAGGTACCAGTCCACCGTCTTGCGCATGCCCGACTCGAAGGTCTCCGTCGCACGCCACCCCAGCTCGGCCTTGATGGCTCGCGTGTCCATGGCATAGCGCCGGTCGTGGCCGAGGCGATCCGTGACGTGCGTAATGAGTCCCGCGTAACTGCCCGCCTTACTCGGCCGCGCCTGGTCGAGCAGGGCGCACAGCATGGTCACCACGTCCAGGTTGGCGAGCTCGGTGCCGCCGCCGATGTTGTAGGTCGCGCCCGGCCGGCCGCGCGCAAGCACTTCGCGCAGCGCTGCGCAGTGGTCCTCCACGTACAGCCAGTCGCGTCGCTGCCGGCCATCGCCGTAGACGGGCAGCGGTTTGCCGGCGAGCGCGTTTGCGATCATGAGCGGGATCAGCTTCTCGGGGTACTGGCGCGGCCCGTAGTTATTGGAGCAGTTGGTGGTCAGCAGCGGCAGACCGTAGGTGTGGTGGTAAGCGCGCGCCAGATGATCCGCCGCAGCCTTGGACGCGGCATATGGGCTGTTGGGCGCGTAGGGCGTGGATTCGGTGAACGCCGGCTCGTCCGGTCCGAGTGAACCGAACACCTCGTCCGTCGATATGTGCAAGAAATGGAACGTCGCCTTCGCCTCGCCCACCAGCCCGTCCCAGTAGGCGCGGGCCTCTTCCAGCAGAGCGAAAGTCCCGACCACGTTAGTCTGCACGAACTCCGCAGGCCCGCGGATGGAGCGGTCGACGTGGCTTTCGGCAGCGAAATGAACGATGGCGCGCGGCCGGTGCTCGGCAAGCAGCTTGCGCAGCAGCGCGCGATCGCAGATGTCGCCCTTGACGAATCGGTGGCGCGGATTGCCCTCGATGGGCGCCAGGTTCCTCAAGCTGCCGGCGTAAGTCAGGCAGTCCAGATTGACCACCGCCTCATTCGTGGAGAGGATGAAGTTCGAGCCGATGAATCCGGCGCCGCCAGTGACGAGGAGCATGCGCGATTATCTCGCGTTTGCCAATGCCAACCCGGCGGCCGCCTGCAGCACCGGCTCCAACTGCAAGTCCGCGAGGTCCCCCGACTCCGGCCGCACCACCCGGTGCTCTACCCCCCACGGCCGCCAGCGCGCCACCGGGGAATCGCCGAACAGCGCCACCACCGGCTTGCCCAGCGCGGCGGCGAGGTGCATCGCGCCGCCATCGGGGCAGATCACCAGCCGCGCCAGCGACAACGCCGCGATCAGCGTGGCGAGGTCTGGCGTCGGCACCGGGATGACGTTGCCGCCGCCGGATTGCTCGAGGACCTTCGCCGCGGCGACGTCGTCGCCCGGGTGGCGCGGATCGTCGGCGGGGCCGGGCGCCCAAAGCAGCATCACGTGGCTGTGGCGCGCCAGTTCGCACGCCAGCGCCGCGTAGCGCTCCAGCGGCCAGTGCTGCCTGGGCCGGCGCGCGCTGATGTGGATGGCGACGAAGGGACCGGTGCCGGCGAGGTCGCGCACCCGCTCGACCGCGGCCGGATCCGGGAACACGCGCAGCTTGCCCGGCACGCCGGTGATGCCGAGTTCCCGCCCGGTCTCGAAGCTGCGTTCCACTTCGTGCATCTCTGCCGGCAGGTCGGTGCGCGCCGCCACCACCTTGCGCGCACCCAGGCTGTTGGCGAGCTTGAGCGACTGCGCCGAGGGCGCGGGCACCAGCACCGCGTCCAGGCGCCGGCCGCGGATCGAGGACAGGAGCTTCAGGCGATCCTTGAACAGCGCGAGCGCGCCCTTGCTGCGGTGCTTCATCTTCTCGTAGACCAGCACCTCGTTCAGCAGCGTGTTGCGCGCCAGGACCTCGGCGTTGTAGGTGTTTACCAGCGCGCCGATCCACGCCCCCGGCAGCTGCCCGCGCAGCGCGGCGATCAGCGGCGTGGTGCAGACGAGGTCGCCGATGTTGTCGCGCCGCAGGATCAGGATGCGCGGGGCGCTTGCCGGGGCAGGTTCGTCAGCCATAGTCCTAGGAGGAGGGTTGCAAGGATGCCGTGCTCGTGGTGCAGCGTGGTGTTCACCAGTCCCACCGAGACCGTGATCGCCCAGGCGCTCAGCGCCCCCCCCCAAAGTACCCAGTCGAGGTCGCCGTCCGGGGCGCGCGGCCGGTGGCGAACCAGCCACGTCGCCCAGACGAGCAGTACCGCGGCGAGCGCCAAGGCCCCGAGCACGCCGCGCTCGGCCAGCGTGTTCAAGTAAAGACTGTGGGCATGGCTGGTACCGCCGTACTGGTTGGCGTCAAACGGCTTTCCTGCCAACCGGCGCCACTCCTCCACTTTCTCAAGCGAGATGGTGCTGTAGTTGCTTGGCCCAACGCCGAACCAGGGATAGCGTTCCCAGGCTGCGAAACCCATGCTCCAGACCCGATCGCGATTGCTCAGCACATTATCCTGCGCCTCTAAGAGCTTTTGCTTCGCCACCACACTGACCTCAAGAACGACAGCCAATACCAGCGTCGCGGCGATCACGGTAGTTCCAGCAATGAGTGGCACGCGCCATCGCGGCCACCATGCAAGCGCCAACGCCAGCACAAAAGCAAGCGCAGCCCCCACTGCGCCACGGCTGGCCATGGTTACCAACGACACGATCAGGCTGATAAGAATGGCGGACGCAATCGTTCGCCTCATTACGTTCCATGATTGCCAGCACGCGAACATCCAGGCGGCACCCAATCCAAGAACGATGGCAAGGTAGATCGCGCTGTGGTTGACATGGCCCACGGATTTCAACTGCAGCGCGCTGGTCCGGCCGCCGACGTACATCCACCAGCCCAGCGCCAGGCCCGCCAGCGTAGCGGCGACCACCGCGCCGAGCACCCAGCGAAGCTCGGCGGCCCCGTAGCCTCCCCGCTTCACCATCCACAGGACGCCGCCGTAGCGCAGGACGTCGTTGGCGCCCTTCCATTCCTGGTGGGAAACCGGAGCGAAGGCGGCCACCACGTACGCGGAAGCAATCCAGCACGCGATCAGCGTGTCCCACAGGTCCCAGCGGCCGCCAAAATCGCGCGCGCGCGCCCGATTCCAGAGCCACGCCGCGGCGAAGCCCAGCCAGGCCAGGTTCTTCGGGGCCTCCAGCAGCGGCAGGAAGAACGCGAGCGCGACGAGCAGCGCGGTCTCGACCAGGTAGCGGGACGACTTAAGATCCGCGAGCATGGGCGCGCAGTTTAGCCGCGGGCGAGGGCCTGCGCCGCGGCCGCGACGGCCTCGGCGCCGATGGCCTGCATGCAGCGCGGCGCCGGGCATTCGGCGATCGAGCGGCCGCAACGCCGCACCCACGCGATGTCGCGCTTGAACAGCACGCGCTGGTCGCGGCAGTCGAAGTCCTCGACGGTGACCGCGCGGTAGGGCGCCTCGCGCCAGAACTCACCCGCGCCGCAGAGCACCGCGGAGCCCGGGCCGAACAGCGTCACGGTCGGCGTGCCTGCAAGGCGTCCCAGGTGCGCGACGCCGGTGTCCGGACACACCAGCAACGACGCGCCCTTCACCAGGTGCCACAGCTGCGCCAGGTCGAGCCGCCCGGCGAAGGAGCGCTCGCGCCTGGCCGGATCGATCATCGCCACTTCCGCTTCCTCTCCTGCGCCAGCGCTCCAGACGATGGCGAAGCCCTTCGCGGACAGCCCGTCGGCGAGCGAGCGCCACTTTTCCGGGCCCCAGTGCTTGAGCGGCGTGCTGGCGCCGACGTGCAGCACCGCATAGCGTCCCTCGGGCAGGGCGAACGGCGCATGCACCGGATCGGGCCAGTCCACGGCGTTGTACGGCCGCGGCGGTGGGCCGTCAGCGAGCGCGGCGACCATGTCGCCCCACGCGGCGGGCGCATCGGGCCAGGGCCGCAGCTCGTCCACCGGCCAGTTCTTGTACTCGGGGCGGTCGCCGGCGTGCGCCACAATCCAGCGCGCGCCCGCGGCGGCGGCGAGCCAGCTGGTGCGGTTGTCGCCCGGCACGTAGGCGAGGTCGAATCCCGGGCCGTCGAGCAGCCCAGCGAGCGTGCCGGGATCGCGTGGATCGAAGGCGATCGGCTCCACGCCGTAGGGCCGCCCGGAATAAAGGGGCGCCGCGGCCTTGCGCACTGTCATCGCGATCCTGGCCGTCGGATGCTGCTCGCGCAGCTTGGCGAGCAGCGGGGTCAGCATCAGGGTGTCGCCCAGCAGCAGGTGATGCGCGACCAGGATGCTGCCCGGGGCCAGTGGGCGGCGGCGGCGGACGGTGAAGCGCCGCAGCATCGCCGCGGGCACCACGCGCGCGCGCGAGGCGATGCGGCTAGCCACACGCGACCCCTCGGAAAACGGCCTCCATGCGATCGAGCATGCGCTCCAGTGAGTGGCTCTCGACGCACAACTTGCGCGCGGCCTCGCCCATTTCGCGGCGCCTGCCCTCCGCGCCTGCCAGTTCGACAATCGCGGCCGCCAGCGCCGCGGGATCCTCCGGCGGCACCACGATGGCCGTGCGCTCGTGCTCGGCGATCTCCGGTATGCCGCCCACCGAGGTGGTGACGCAAGGGAGCCCGACGAGCATCGCCTGGAGGAGCGCCTGCGGCACGCCTTCGTTGGCGTACGAGGGCAATGCGAAGATGTCCAGCGCGCGCAGCCAGGGCAGCACGTCACCCTGGTTGCCAGCGAAGCGCACGCGCGCGGCCAGGCCGAGTTCCACGACCTGGCGCTGCAGCGCCTCGCGCTGCGGCCCGTCGCCCACGATCACCAGCTCGATCGCCTCCGGCACCGCCGCCATGGCCTGGACCAGGTGGCGATGGCCCTTCCAGCTGCGCAGGGTCGCGACGATGCCCAGGAGCACACGATCATCCGGCAGGCCGAGCCGCGCGCGCGCCGCCGCGCGCTCGCCTTCGCCCCCCGGCCGGAATCGCCCGGCGTCGATGCCGGTGGGCACCGACTCGATCCTGGCTGCGGGGAAGCCGTTGCGCTCCACCAGCTGGCGCCGCAGCGCCTCGCCGGTGGTGACGATGCGGGACGCCGCGCGGGTATAGAGCCAGCGGGTGAGCGGATCGCGCGGCACCGCGGCCGAGATGTGCCGCGTGCGTACGATCGGCGTGCGCAACTTGAGCGCCAAGCGCGCGAGCGCCGCGAGCCAGGAGTCGGTGGAGCTGTGGGTGTTGATGACGTCGCAGGGATTGGCGCCGAACCAGGACATCAGCGCGCCGACGCCCACCGGGCGCTTGCGGCCGATGGGCAGCGCCACGACCGGCACGCCCCAGTTGGCCGCCTCGAGGTGGATGCGCGCCTCCGGTGGGCAAAGCAGCGTCACCAGGTGCCCGCGCCGGATCAGGCCTTGCGACTCCGCAAGCACACGGATCTCCTGTCCGCCCCAGCCGAGGGAGGATTCGGTGTGGACGATGCGCAGCCCGGCCCGAGCCACTTCGCCGCTCACTTCGCCTGCGGCTCCAGGAACTGCATCCGGTACAGACGTGCATAGGCGCCCTCGCGCGCGAGTAGCTCGGTGTGGCTGCCGGTCTCGGCGACGCGGCCGCGCTCCAGCACCACGATCCGGTTCGCGTGCTCGATGGTGGAGAGGCGATGCGCGCTGACGAGGGTGGTGCGGCCCTTCATCTGCGTTTCCAGTGCCGCCTGACCGAGGCGCTCGGACTCCGAGTCCAGCGCCGAGGTGGCTTCGTCC
>SXNB01000226.1 GCA_005777205.1 Burkholderiales bacterium
AGGCCGACGGCCTCCAGCTTGAGCAAGGCCAGGTCCTGGATCAGGTCCTCGGGCAGGTCGGTGTGCTCGCGCATCTGGAAGACGACATTGTCGAGCACGCTCATGTCCGTGAACAGGGCGCCGAACTGGAACAGCATGCCCATCCTCCGGCGCAGCGCGAAGATGCGCGCCTCGTCCAGTTCGTTCAGGTTCTCCCCCAGGACGCGCGCGCAGCCCGCGCTCGCCTTCAGCCAGCCGGCGATGATCCGCAGCAGCGTGGTCTTGCCGCAGCCCGACTGACCCATGATGCCGACCACACTGCCCCGCTCGATCCTCAGGTTGATGCCGTGCAGGACCGGGCGCGTGGCATCGTAGCCAAACGAAACCTGGTCGATCTCGACGATGCTGGATGGACTGGCAGCCACGGACGGAGCCGGAGGAGTGGGAGACCGAATTCTACTAGACCGACTCGCGGCGGCAGCGCAGCAAATGTCAAATCCCATATAGTTGCGGCATGGACGCACGGCATGGACGCACCCGCCCCGGCCCCTCACCACGCGATCCCCCCCTTGCTCGCGCAAGGCCTCGCCAAGCGCTACGGCGCGAGGCGCGCCCTCAACGGCGTCGAGCTTCGCATCCCGGCCGGCGCCGTGTTCGGCCTGGTCGGCGCCAACGGCGCAGGCAAGACCACCTTCAAACAGCCGGAAATCTGCCCCTGAAAAAGCAGGCCCCTGGCCGGCTTTTTCTTTTGGCGCCTCAGCCCTGCAACAGCCGGATCTCGGCGGCCGCGAGCAATTCGGGCACACCCAGCAGCACCACGACGTCGCCGGGCTGCAGTTCGCCCGCGTCCTGCGGCGAAAGTCGCTGGCGCGTCGCGGGACGGCGCACTGCCTTGACCTGGACGCCTATCTCCTCCAGCCCGGCCCGGTCCAGCGTCCTGCCCAGCGCGTGCGCGTGGCCGGTCAGCGTCACCGCGTGCAACCTCGGTTGGGCATCGTCGGCAGTCTCGGCGTATTCGCCCGCACCGTGGAACAGGCCGCGCAGCAGACCGTACTGCTCGTCGCGCACCGCGCGCACGCGCCGCACCACGCGGCTCAGCGGCACACCCACCCAGACCAGGGTGTGCGAGGCGAGCATCAGCCCTGACTCCAGCGCTTCGGGAACGATCTCCGAGGCCCCCGCGGCGGTCAGGCGCGCGATGTCCGAATCTTCGCGCGCGCGCGCGATCACCGGCACCGAGGGGTTGAGCGAAAGCACATGCGCCACGGCGCGCACCGCCTCGGCGGACTCCGCGAAGGTGACCACCACCGCCTCCGCGCGCAGCACGCCCGCCGCGATCAGCGCCTCGCGCCGCGAGCTGTCGGCGAACACCACGGTGTCGCCCGCGAGCGCGGCCTCGCGCACCCGTTCCGGGTCCAGGTCGAGCGCGACATAGCGCACGCCCTCGGCCTCCAGCAGGCGCGCGATGTGCTGGCCGTTACGGCCGTAGCCGAGGATGATGACGTGACGCTCGGTCTCCAGCGTCTGCACCGCGACGCGGTGCATTTCCAGCGAGCGCAGCATCCACTCGGATCCGGCAAAGCGCAGCACGATGCGGTTGCTGGCGTTGATCAGAAACGGGGTGGCGATCATGGACAGCACCATCGCGGCGAGCAGCGGCTGGCCGAGGGCTTCGCCCACCACGCCCAGCGCCCCGGCCTGCGCGAGCAGCACGAAGCCGAACTCGCCGCCTTGCGCCAGCGCGAGCGCGGTGCGCAGCGCGGTCCCCGCCGGCAGGCCGAAGGCGCGCGCGAGCAGCCCGATCAGGGCGAACTTGAACCCGACCAGCAGCGCGAGCAGCGCCAGCACCTGCCAGGCGTTCTCGAGCACCAGCTGCGGGTCGAGCGTCATGCCGACGGTGACGAAGAACAGACCGAGCAGCACGTCGCGGAACGGCTTGATCTCGTCCTCAACGCGGTAGCGGTAGTCGGTCTCCGAGATCAGCATACCGGCGAGGAACGCGCCCAGCGCGAGCGACAGGCCGGCGAGGCTGGTGAGGAAGGCCATCGCCAGGATCACCAGCAGCACGTTGAGCATGAACAGTTCCGTCGACTTGCGCCGCGCCACCAGCCCGAACCAGGCGCGCATCAGGCGCGGCCCGGCGAACAGCAGCACCCCCAGCACGATCACCGCCTTGCCCATGCCGAGCACGATCGCGGCGCCAATGCTGTCCGCCGGCTGCGACAGCACCGGGACCACGATCAGCAGCGGCACCACCGCGAGGTCCTGGAACAGGAGCACACCGATGATCGAGCGCCCGTGCGGGGTGTCCAGTTCCATGCGCTCGGCGAGCATCTTGCTCACCACCGCGGTCGAGGACATCGCCACGACGCCGCCGACCGCGAGGCCCGCCTGCCAGTTGCCGCCGCCGGCGACGAACGCGAGCGCGACGCAGGCGGCGATCGTGAGCGACACCTGCGCCAGGCCCAGGCCGAATACTTCGCGCCGCATCACGCGCAGCTTGGACAGGCTGAACTCCAGACCGATGGAGAACATCAGGAACACCACGCCGATCTCGGCCAGGTGCCGTGTCATCGCGTCGCTGCTCACCGCGCCCAGCGCGCGCGGCCCGAGCGCGAGGCCGACGCCGAGGTAGCCTATGATCGGGGGCAGCGCCAACAGGCGACAGGAGACCACCGCCAGCACCGCCGCAGCGAGCAGGATCAGGATCGGTTGCAGCGAGGCGGCGGCGGGTTCCAGTGGCGGCTCAGGTGGGCGAAATGGACGAGGAAAATGAAGGGCTTAGGCTATACTCCGAGGCTCATGATACCGAAGTACGCCACCGCTTCCGCGCTGGATCTGGCGCGCCAAGTCCTCGCCATCGAGGCAGACGCGGTCCGCGCCCTGAGCGCGCGTCTGGACGAGCGCTTCCTCGCCGCGGTGTCGCTGATCCTCGCCTGCCGTGGCCGTGTCATTGTCAGCGGCATCGGCAAATCCGGCCACATCGCGCGCAAGATCGCCTCGACGCTGTCGAGCACCGGCACCGCAGCGTACTTCGTGCACCCGGCGGAGGCGAGCCACGGCGACCTCGGCATGATCCAGCGCGAGGACGTGTTCATCGCCATCTCCTATTCCGGGGAGAGCGACGAGTTGCTGCGCATCGTGCCGCTGGTCAAGCGCCAAGGCGCCAAGCTGGTCGTGATGAGCGGCCGGGCGCAGTCCTCGCTCGCGCGCGCATCCGATGTCTACCTCGACGCCGCGGTCGAGCTGGAGGCCTGTCCGCACAACCTTGCGCCCACGGCGAGCACCACGGCGGCGCTCGCGTTGGGGGATGCGCTGGCGGTGGCGCTACTCGATGCGCGCGGCTTCTCGGCTGACGACTTCGCCCGCTCGCACCCGGGCGGGGCGCTTGGGCGCAAGCTCCTTACGCACGTCGCCGACGTGATGCGCACCGGCGAAGCGGTGCCGATGGTGCAGGCCGGCACCACGCTGGCCGAGACTATCCTCGAGATCACGAAAAAGGGCATGGGCATGACCACGGTGGTGGACGCCGAGCGCCGCCTGGTCGGCCTGTTCACCGATGGCGACCTGCGTCGGGTGCTGGCGCGCGCCTCCGATCCGCGAGGGCTCCGCGTCGACGAGGTGATGACGCGCGAGCCTCGCAGCGTCCGCCCGGAGGCGCTCGCAGTCGAGGCGGTAGAACTCATGGAGCGGCGCAAGAGCACTCAGATGCCCGTGGTTGACGCCGAGGGCAGGCTGGTGGGCGCACTCAACATCCACGACCTGTTCCAGGCCAAGATCCTCTAGCGCCGATGGCGGTCAAGGCATCAGACGCGCTGGAGCGAGCGGGACGCGTCCGCGTCATGATCTTCGACGTCGATGGCGTGCTGACCGACGGCCACCTCTGGTACGGGCCGGCGGGCGAGGCCCTGAAGGCCTTCAGCGTGCTCGACGGCCACGGCATGAAGATGCTGATGAAAAGCGGCGTCGAAGTCGCGCTGCTCTCAGGGCGCAGCTCGCCAGCGGTATCGATTCGGGCGGCTGAGCTGGGCATCCGCCACGCGCTGCAGGGCATCGAGGACAAGGCCTCGGCCTTCGCGGGCCTGCTCGCCCGCCTCGGCCTCACCGCAGACCAGGCCGGCTTCATGGGCGACGAACTGGTCGACCTGCCGGTGCTGCGCCGATCCGCCTTCGCCTGCGCGCCCGGCGGGGCGCACGCGCTGGTGCTGCGCCACGCGCACTACATCGCCGCCGCCGCAGCGGGTGCCGGCGCAGCACGGGAGGTATGCGAATACGTGATGCAGGCGCAGGGCACGCTTGACCCGGCGCTGGCAACCTGGCTGGCGTGAGGCGGTTGGCGTGAAGCTGCCCACCCTGCGACTGTTCCCGTTGCTGCTCATGCTCGCTCTGGCGCTGTTGACCTTCTGGCTGGAGCAGATAGTGCGGGTGGATGCCGGGCCGCACCCGTCGCGGCAGCGGCACGATCCCGACTACGTCGTGGAACGGATGAACCTGGTCCGCTACGGCGCGGATGGCGGCGTCGAATCCACGCTCGCCGCAGCGAAAATGATACATTACCTGGACGACGATTCGACCGAACTGATCGCGCCGCGCGTAGTTCAGAGCAAGCCCAATGAACCGCGCGTCACGGTCACCGCGCAGCGCGGTACGCTGTCGCAGGACGGTGAAGAAGTCTTCCTCTATGACGACGTGCTGCTGGTGCGCGACGGCACGGCCGGCAGCCCCGAGGCCCAGATGCGCACCAGCTTCCTGCACGTGGTGCGCGCCCGCTCCCTGGTGCGCACCGACCAGGACATCGTGATCAACGAGGAAGGCCGCATGCTTTCCGGCCGCGGCATGGAGTACTACAACGATTCCAGGCAGGTATTCCTGCGCGACAGGGTTCGGGGACGATTCGAACCGAAGAAGAAGGAACAGGCGACCAAGTGACCCGAACGACCGACGCCCGCTTCCCGCGCATCCTGCGCGGCACCCTCGCAACCGCGCTGCTGGTGGTGCCGGCCGCGGCCGCGCTCGCGGAGAAGGCCGACCGGGAAAAGCCGACGCACATCGAGGCGAATCGCATGAGTTCGGACGACGTCAAGCGGATGAGCATCTTCGAGGGCGGCGTGGTGCTCACCAAAGGCACGGTCCGGGTGCTCGCCGACCGCATCGTGGTGCGGCAGGACGCCGAGGGCAACCAGTTTGCCACCGCCACCGGCAACCCGGTGCGCTTTCGCCAGCGCGGCGACCCCACGGGCGACCGCGCCGCCGTATGGACCGAGGGCGAGGCGCTGCGCCTCGAAATCGACGACCGCAACGAGAAGATCGAGTTGTTCGAGCGCGCGCGCGTCAAGCGCGACCAGGATGTGGTGAATGGCGAGTACATCTTCCTCGACCAGCGCACCGAGTACTTCTCCGTCAGTTCCGGCAAGGGCGCGCCGAAAGACGGCGCCGCGCCGGGTGCGCCTGCCGCCCAGACCCGCGTCCGCGCGGTGATCCAGCCCAAGATCAATCCCGTGCCTACGCCGGGTTCCCCCACACCCGCGGCGCCAGCCCCCGGCCTGGCTGCTCCTGCCGCCCCGACCGGGTCGCGATGAGCACGCTGCGCGCGGAGAAGCTGCGCAAGCGCTTCAAGTCGCGCGTCGTGGTGCAGGAAGTTTCCCTGGAAGTTGCCAGCGGCGAGGTGGTGGGGACGTGTACCACGAGCAGACCCGGCCGCTGGTCGATTTCTACTCCGGCTGGTTCAGCCGCGATCCCGCCGCCGGGCGCTACATCCGGGTGGCCGGTATCGGCAAGGTGGAGTCGGTGCGCGACGCCATCCTC
>SXNB01000227.1 GCA_005777205.1 Burkholderiales bacterium
ACGTTCTCGAAGGTGATGTCGTAGACCTTGCGCCCCTTCGCGTACGGGTGGCCCAGGTCCTTCAGCATCAGCAGGCACGAGGGCCGGATGTCGATCTCCTCGGCGCTGGCGCCAATGGCTCGCATCAGCTGCCAGGCTGTGGAGCGGGTGCGCGTGGAGGTGGCGAAGCCCGGCCTGGTGTAGGCGAGGATGTTCGACCGGGGCAGCCCCAGCTCGTCCACGGCGCGCGCGCACACGAGCAGCGCTTGCGTCGAGTCCAAGCCACCCGAGACGCCGATCACCAGCTTCTTCGTGCCGCTGGCGCGCATCCGCGTGGCAAGGCCCTGCACCTGGATGCGGTAGACGTCCTCACAGCGCGTGTCGCGCGTCGCCGGGTCCTCCGGGACGTAGGGCAGGCGGGCAACGTGGCGTTCCAGCGCAAGCCGTCCGCGCGGCACGGGCAGCGAAAACTCGACGCTCCGGAACCGGGCCACATCCGCGGCATGGCGCCGGATCGACTGGCCGAACGAGCCCTGGCGCATGCGGTCGGCAGCCAGGCGGTCCAGGTCCAGGTCAGCGTAGGTGATTTGGGGCCCGGCGGCGAAGCGCCGCGACTCGGCGAGCAGGCTGCCGTTCTCATGCACCATGGCGTGGCCGTCCCAAGCGAGGTCGGTGGTGGATTCGCCTGCGCCGGAGGCGCTATACAGGTAGGCGGCCATGCAACGCGCCGACTGGTTGGCGGCGAGGTCGCGCCGGTACTGGTGCTTGCCCACCACCACGTTCGAGGCCGACAGGTTGGCAATCACCGTCGCCCCGGCCAGCGCGGCGAAGGTGGAGGGCGGCGCGGGCACCCACAGGTCCTCGCAGATCTCGGCGACCAGTACGAGCTTGGGCAGCTCGGCGTGGCGGAACAGGAGGTCCGTGCCGAAAGGCGCCTTCTGCCCGGCAAGGCGAATTTCCTTTTGCAAGGCGACATCGCCGCGGGTGAACTGTCGCAGCTCGTAGAACTCGCGGTAGTTGGGCAGGTAGGTCTTGGGCGTGATGCCCAGCAGCCGGCCCCGGCAGATAAGCGCGGCGCAGTTGTAGAGCAGCCCGTCTACCTGTACCGGCAGGCCGACGAAGGCGGCCAACGGCAGGTTGCGGGTGCGCGCGAGCAGGCCCTTCAATGCCTGCTCGGCGCCCTCGATCAGCGCCTGCTGGTGGAACAGGTCCTCACAGCTATAGGCCGAAAGGCCCAGCTCCGGAAACACGCAGATTAGGGCATTTTTCTTCGCCGCGTCCTGCATCAGCGTGGCGGTGGCCTCGGCGTTGTGTGCCGGATCACCGATGCGCACCGCGGGTGTGGCCACCGCCACGCGGGCGAAGCCGTGGTGGTACAGGTTCTCGAAGTCGGCTGTGGAGGCCATGGAATCGGCATTCTACAGCAGTTATACTATGGTATTGTAAGCCATATGTCTTGGACAGAGCGCCACCTGCGCGCCGACGGTCGGATGATCGAGACCGGCGTCGACTCCGCGTCGCGCTACCGGCTGCGCTTCGGCCGGCCCGGCGCCTGGCTGGTCAGCTACGAGGACGGCCGGCGCACGGTGAAGGGGCGGCGCCAGCCCTACGCCTTCTGCTCCGTGGAGCAGCTGCGCTACGATTTCGAGAAGGATGTCGAAGATGCGCAACGGGAGGCTTGAGGTTCGGATCGGCGCCCAGGCCGACGCGCTGGACCGCTTCGAGGCGGCCTGGCATCTCGCCACCGGGCGCACCGCACCGCCGCCGCTTCGGGTGCTGTCCTTTGCGGACCTGCCCGGGCTGCTGAAGGCCTTGAGCCCGGCGCGCTGGGAGATGCTGCAGCGCTTACGCGCGGAAGGCCCGTTGTCGGTGTTCGCGCTGGCGAAGCACCTCGGACGCGACTACAAGAACGTGCACACCGACGTGGCGCGATTCGTTGAAATGGGGCTGGTCACCAAGCGTGATGATGGCCTGGTGGAAGTTCTCTGGGAGGCGGTGAAAATGGAACTGCGGCTGTGAACGATGCGATCCGGGTGGACGAGGCGCGCTACTGGAAGACGGTGGAGCGCTCGGGCGAAATCGGCGTCGGGCGACCCGGGGGCCTGGCGCGGGTGGCGCTGTCGGATGCCGACCGGCAGATGCGCGACGAATTCTCGCGTTGGTGCCGGGATGCCGGCTGCACGGTCAGCGTGGACCGCGTTGGTAATGTGTTCGCACGCCGTGCTGGTGAAGACGACTCACTGCCGCCGGTGGTCGTTGGCAGCCACCTTGACACCCAGATCAACGGCGGAAAGTACGACGGCATCGTCGGCGTGCTGGCCGGGCTGGAGGTCATCCGCACGCTGAACGATCGCGGCATCGCCACCCGGCGCCCCGTCGAGGTGGTGTCCTGGACCAACGAGGAGGGCGCGCGATTCTCGCCGCCCATGGTTGCCTCGGGCGCCTTTGCCCGGGCCTATGCCCTGGACTGGGTGCTCGATCGGCGCGACGACGAGGGTAAGCGCCTGGGCGACGAGCTGGCGCGCATCGGGTATGCCGGCGCGGTACCCGTCGGTGGCCGCAAGCTGGATTCCTATTTCGAACTGCACATCGAGCAGGGGCCTTTGCTGGACGCGAAGGGCGTGGACGTCGGCGTGGTGACCCACGGCTATACCGCGCACGGTTTCATCGTCGAAGTGGCGGGCGAGACCGCGCACACCGGCCCCTGGCCCATGGACAAGCGCAGGAACGCGCTCGTCGGCGCCGCAATGCTCGCGGTGGCGGTGAACGACATCGGCTGGCAGTACCACCCGGCCGGCGGCAAGGGCACCGCGGCGCGGATCGCCGCCTGGCCCAACCGCCCCGGCATCCTGTCGGACTGGGCGCAGTTCACCGGCGACGTGCGCCACGAGGATCCGGCCGAGGCTGCAGCGATGCTGGCGGCGTTCGAGCGTGCCGTGCCCGAGTGCGCAAAGCGCGCCAACGTGGACATGAAGTTCCTCGAGCGCTGGACCTGGAACGCGGACCTGTTCGACCGGGAGTGCATCGCGCTGGTGCGAAATACCGCGAAGCGGCTGGGCTACCCCACGCTGGATCTCGCCTCGCAGGCGGGACACGACGCCTACTTCATCGCCCGCGTGGCGCCCACCGTGATGATCTTCACGCCCTGCCGGGACGGCATCACGCACAACAACCACGAGCACGCGACGCTGGCGCGGACCCTTCCCGGCGTGAATGTGCTGGCCAACGCGGTGCTGGAGCGCGCGCAGCGCGCTTAAGTGCGCGGGCTTTGCCCTACAGCCAGCCCGCCTTGCGGAACCGCCAGAAGATCACTGCGTCGATGACCACCATCAGGCCGACCGAGAAGGGATAGCCCACTGCCCAGTCCAGTTCCGGGATGTGCTTGTAGTTCATGC
>SXNB01000031.1 GCA_005777205.1 Burkholderiales bacterium
ACAGCGTTTGACCGTACTCCACCGGCTGGCCGTTCTCGACCAGGACGGCCTTCACCGTGCCGGAGGCATCGGCCTCGATTTCGTTCATGAGCTTCATGGCCTCGATGACGCATATCGTCTGGCCCTCCTTCACCACCTGGCCCACTTCCACGAAGGGCTTGGCGTCGGGCGAGGGCGCGCGGTAGAAGGTGCCCACCATGGGCGACTTCATGGCGTGGCCGTCGCTGGCGGCGGGCGGTTCCGGCGCGGCCGGCGCGGGCGCTGGCGCCGCCGCCGGCGCGGCGGCAGACGCTGCCTGGGCCTGGGCGACGGTGACCGCGCCGCCGCGGGCGATGCGGACCTTCTCCTCGCCCTCGGTGATCTCCAGTTCGGCGATGCCCGATTCCTGCACCAGGTCGATGAGCTTCTTGAGTTTTCGCAGATCCATGGATCCCCCTTGCCGGCCTCAGGCTGCCCGGAGCCTGGCCAGCGCGAATTCGAGCGCCGCGCGGTACCCTGCGCTGCCCAGGCCGCAGATCACGCCCACGGCGATGCCGGAAAAATAGGAGTGGTGCCGGAACGGCTCCCGGGCGTGGACGTTGGACAGATGCACTTCGACGAACGGGATCCCGACCCCGGCCAGGGCATCTCGCAGGGCGACGCTGGTATGGGTATAGGCCGCCGGATTGATGAGGATGAACCCGACCTGGTCGCGGCTGGCCTGGTGGATCCGGTCCACCAGCGTGCCTTCGGCGTTGCTCTGGAAGGTCTCTAGGGCGACGCCCGCCTTGCGCGCGATGCCCGCCAGCTGCAGGTTGATGTCATCCAGGGTCTCGCAGCCGTAGACTTTCGGCTCGCGTGTCCCCAGCAGGTTCAGGTTCGGGCCATGGAGGACAAGGATCCCTGCCCTGCCCTTTGTAGATTTTTTCGCCATTTTTCCCGCACGTTCGCCGAAGAAGGGCGAATTTTACTCCGGGTCAGGGCAACAGCTCAGCCAGCAGGTCGACAAGCTCGGGCCGGGTGAAGGCCCCTAACTTTGATTTTACCGGCCGCCCCTCGCGATCGAGGAGGGCAGTATAGGGTAAGCCGCCGCTGGTGTTGCCGAGCTTTCGGATCAACGCCAAGCCGGATCCGTCGGCAACCAGGATGGGATAGGAGATATCCAGTTTTCGGGAGAATTCGCCGACTTTAGCTGGATTATCGACGGCGATACCGACAATTTCAAAGCCCTTACTGCTGTGCTTTCGGCGCGCCTCCATGAACAGGGGAATCTCCTCCAGGCACGGCGCGCACCACGTCGCCCAGAAATTCACCGCGACCACCTTGCCTCGCCATTCGGCGATCCGACGCGGCTTTCCGGCGAGATCCGGATAGACCGTTGCATCTAGGGGACTGACGTGCGCAGGCTCGGGCACCGCGCCGCCCGACAGCAGCCGGACGCCGGCCCAGATTCCCGCCCCCGCAGCCGCAACGGCTGCCGCGCCGTAGGCGAGCGACCTACGGCGCTGTGGCGACATATTCGGCGATCAGGGCTCCAACTTCGGAGATCCCGGCGCGTTCAGCGACCTTCCCGGATGGGGTGGTCTTCAGGGCGACGCGTTCGTCGCGGGGGTCGAACACCGACAGGCGCAGGGGCACTTCCTGCCACGCCAACGTGAGCGCCGCGACCGCGTGCACCCGGTCGCCCGAGAAGCGCCGGCCTTCCTCGGTCTCGAAGGGGAGGTGGCGCTCGAGGAGAAACATCTCTACTTCCTTGGGATCGTCCGGAAACAACTGCAACTCGATCTCGGCATAGGGACCCGCGGTGCCAGCCAGCACCGGCCCGGTCAGGTAGGGGTGGAAGCGCTTCAACTCCTGCATCGCCTCGAGCGCAAGCTCCCGCAGCTCGGCGATGCGCTCCGGGTGTTCGTCGGCCTGGTAGAGGGCGCGGTACTCGTGCAGCGCGCGCTCGATCTCGGCGTTCGCCGGCAGCGCCTCGGTGGCCGGCGCGCCGAGCGCGCGCGCAGCCTTGCGTTTGGCGATGGCGTAGTCGTCGATGCCGTCCTCGGCCATGATACGGGCGGCGGCGGCGGCGATGGAGGCGCGCATGCTGTTGGCGCGGGAGTGCTTGCGGCGCATCGGGGATTCTCGGTGGACCTGCTGCTGCGATGATAGCGCAGCGCTCACGTACAATCGCGGGCCCCTTCACTTGCAGCACCCTGCTCTCCGGCGCCGTGCACCTTCACATCCTCGGCATTTGCGGCACCTTCATGGGCGGCATCGCGGCGATCGCGCGCCAGGCCGGCCATCGCGTCACGGGTTGCGACGTCGCGGTCTATCCTCCGATGAGCGAGCAGTTGGCGGCGCTGGGCATCGAGCTCATCGAAGGTTTTGGCGCCGACCAGATGGCGCTGGCCCCCGACCTGTGGGTCGTCGGCAACGTCGTTACCCGGGGTAATCCCTTGATGGAGGCCATCCTCGACAGCGGCGGCCGGTACGTGTCTGGCCCGCAGTGGCTGGCAGAGAGCTACCTGCAAAATAAGTGGGTACTTGCTGTTGCTGGAACCCATGGAAAGACCACCACCTCCTCCATGCTGGCCTGGATCCTGGAGCGGGCTGGGCGCCGACCGGGGTTCCTGATCGGCGGCCTGCCAGCCGACTTCGGCGTCTCGGCCAAGGCCACGGATTCCGAACTGTTCGTGATCGAAGCGGACGAATACGACACCGCCTTCTTCGACAAACGGTCCAAATTCGTCCACTACCACCCCAGGACCGCTATTCTGAACAATCTTGAGTTCGATCACGCAGACATCTTCGACGATCTTGCTGCGATTGAGCGTCAATTCCACCATCTGGTACGTACGGTACCCCGGTCCGGAAAGCTGGTGATGAATGGCCGGGACGCCGCTCTTAAGCGAGTACTCACTATGGGTTGCTGGACCTCGATGGAGGTATTCGGAAGTCCTGAGGGTTGGGATGCGGGGGAGCCGGATGCCAACGGTGGATTCGAGGTGGCGTGGCAGGGCAGGGGAATTGGTCGGCTGCGGCTGGAGCTGTCCGGCGCGCATAGCCGGCACAACGCACTCGCCGCCATCGCTGCGGCGAGGCACGCCGGCGTGGAGCCAGCCGCATCCCTGGTTGCACTCGCCGCCTTCGGGGGCGTGAAGCGGCGCATGGAACTCAAAGGCACCGAAGGCGGGGTCGCCGTCTACGATGACTTCGCCCATCACCCGACCGCCATCCGGACCACGCTGGACGGATTCCGGCAACGGGAGAAGGGCGGTCGCATTCTCGCGGTGTTCGATCCGCGCTCGAACACCATGAAGAAGGGCATCCTGAAGGAGGCCTTGCCGGCGAGCTTCGCCGCGGCCGACCGCGTTTACATCCACGCCGCCGGGCTGGAATGGGACGCCAGCGCGCTGTTCGCGCCACTGGGACCTCGGGCGAGCTGCGAGGCAAGCGTGGAGGCGCTGGTCGCAGCAATCGCCGCCGAGGCGAAGCCGGGGGACCGGGTGCTCGTGATGTCCAACGGTGGCTTCGGTGGCATCCACGGCAAGCTGCTCGCGGCGCTGGCGAAGGAATAGGGCGATGCTGATCTACCTTCACGGCTTCAACAGCTCGCCGCAGTCGCACAAGTCGCAGCTGATGAAGACCTACATGGACGGGTGTGGCCTGGGCCATCGCTACGCCTGTCCGGCGCTGCCGAACCTGCCGGGGGAGGCGATGCGCCTCATCGAGGCCGAGCTGGCGCGGCACGATCCGCGCAAGGTGACGCTGCTGGGCAGTTCGCTGGGCGGGTTCTACGCCACCTGGCTTGCAGAGAAGCGTGGCTGCCGCGCCGTCCTGATCCAGCCCGCAGTGTTCCCGCATATCGGGCTGCAGGCCTACCTCGGCCCCCAGAAGAATCTGCACACCGGCGAGCCCTACGAACTCACGCCCGCACACCTCGAGGGTTGGCGCGAGCTGTATCTCGACCAGGTCGATCCGGAGCGCTACCTGCTGCTGCTGGAGACTGGAGACGAAGTGCTCGACTGGCGCCAGGCCGCGCGCAAGTACGAGGGTGCGCGCATGGTGGTGCGCGACGGCGGCAACCACAGCCTGCAGTGCTTCCCGGAGCATTTGCCGCGCATCCTTGCGTTCGCGGGACTGGGTTAGATGAATTTGCTATACGAGGAGGAGGGCGACTTCAAGGTCGGCGCCGTGCTCGCCCATGCCCCGGCCTCGTTTCAGGTCGAGAGCCCGCACGGCAGGCGCTCCAAGGTGAAGGCGGCGCAGGTATTGCTCAGCTTCGAGCGCCCGACTGGCGCCGAGCTCCTCGCGGGCGCCGACAGCTTCGCCAAGGATCTGGATACCGACTTCCTGTGGCAGTGCAGCGGGGAAGGGGAGTTCAGTTTCCAGGACCTGGCGCGCGACTACGTCGGCCGCGAGCCGACGCCGACCGAATCCGCCGGCGTGCTGATGAAGCTGCACGCGGTGCCGATGTACTTCTACCGCCGCGGCCGCGGCCGCTACCAGAAGGCGCCGGAGGCGACCCTGAAGCTGGCGCTGGCCGGTGCGGAGAAGAAAAAGCGCCAGCTGGAGAGCATCGCGCAATGGGCGGCGCAGCTGCAGCGCTTCGAGTGCCCGCCGAAAATCGCGCGCCTGCGCGACGAGCTGCTGTATGCCCCCGACCGCAACAAGCTGGAGACCAAGGCCCTGGAGCAGGCCTGCGCCGCGAGCGGCCTCGCCGTGCCGCAGCTGTTCGAGCGCTGCGGCCTGCTCGCCTCGGCGCACGACTACCACCTGAACCGCTTCCTGTACGAAATCTTCCCGGCTGGCGCCGGCTACCCGGCCCACGAGGCGCCGGCAATGCCGTCGGACCTGCCGCTCGCCGAGGTGCTCGCCTTCAGCCTGGATGACAGCGGCACCACCGAGATCGACGACGCCTTCTCGGTGACGCGCGTATCGGAGGACGAACTGCGCATTGGCATCCACATCGCCGCCCCGGCGCTCACGTTCGCGCCGGGCTCGGCGCTGGACGCGATCGCGCGCGACCGCCTGTCGACGGCCTACATGCCGGACCGCAAGTTCACCATGCTGCCAGAGGATGCCATCGCCGCCTGCTCGCTGGACGCGGGCGAGGTGCGCGCGACGGTGTCGTTGTACCTGAACGTCTCGGCCGCGGACGGCGCGGTGCGCGGCCACCACACGCGGCTGGAACGCCTGCGCGTCGCCGCCAATTTGCGCCACCAGGCGTACGGCGCGTTGAACGAGGGCTTCGAGTCGGGCGCCGCCTGCGGGCTGCCGTACGAGGACGAACTGCGCCAGCTCTGGCGCATCGCCCTCGTGCTGGAGGCGCGCCGCGGACGGCCGAGCATCCCGGCGCACGCCGTCGACTACACCTTCCGCGTCGAGGCGGGGCGCGTCTCGATCGAGACGCGGCGGCGCGGGGCGCCGCTGGACAAGCTGGTGGCCGAGCTCATGATCCTCGCCAACAGCACCTGGGGCGAACTGCTCGCCGAACGCGACGTGGCGGCGATCTACCGCGCGCAGGCAGTCGGCAAGGTGCGCCTGTCGGTGCATCCGGAGGCGCACGAGGGACTGGGCGTCAGCTGCTACGCGTGGCTGACTTCGCCGCTGCGACGGTACGTGGACCTGCTCAACCAGTGGCAGCTGGCGGCGGCGGTGCAGGGCCGCCGGGCGCCGCTGTCGCGTAGTTCCGAGGCCTTGCTCACCGCGATGCGCGCCTTTGAGCTCACCGCGACGCGCCTGGACGAGCACCAGCGCGCGCTGGAGCAGTTCTGGTGCCTGCGCTGGCTGCAGCAGGAAGCGGTCGCTGATTTGGAGGCCGTGGTCTTGCGCGAGAACCTGGTGCGCTTCGAACGCCTGCCCTTGGTGACGCGGGTGCCGTCGCTCCCCGGGCTGGAAGCGGGCACGCGCGTGCGCCTTGCGATCGCCGCGGTGGACCTGCTCGAGCGCACCGTCACCTGCACCTGGCGCGAAACGCTGCCGGCTGCGCTCGAGGATGCGCCCGGACCCGGGGCCTGAAAGGCGCTTTGTGCCTACAATGGTACCGGCACGGCAACAAACGAGGTGAATTTGGCGGGATCCGGGACATCTGGGGCGGCCGCCCTTCTGGTCGATCCGCGCGAGTACTGGTCTGCGCTGAATCGCGCCTCGCGCGTTCTCCACGCGTCGGTTGCGCTCTCGATTCTGCTGCACGCTATCCTGATCTCGGTGCATTTCCGCTTCCCCGACGCGCTGCGCCTGGAGTCCGCGCAGTCGCCGCTCGAGGTGATCCTGGTTAACTCCAAGACGCGCGAGAAGCCGACCAAGGCCGAGGCGCGTGCGCAGGCGAACCTGGACGGCGGGGGCAATACCGACAAGAAGGCGCGGCCCAGTTCGCCGCTGCCGGTGACCAACCCGCGCGACCCGGGCAACAACCTCGCTCAGGCGCAGCGCCGGGTGAAGGAACTCGAGGAGCAGCAACAGCGCTTGCTCGCGCAGGCGAAGAAGTCCGCTACCAGCGTGGCGCCCGAGGCGCCCAAGCAGACGCCGGCGCAGGAATCCGCGCCGCAGCCCAGCGGCCGCGACCTCGCCGACCTGTCGCTCGCTGCGATGCGGCTCCAGACACAGATCGACAAGCAGACTCGCGCCTACGCGGAGCGGCCACGCAAGACCTTCATCGGTGCGCGCACCCGCGAGTACCGGTTCGCGCAGTACGAGGAGGACTGGCGGGCCAAGATCGAGCGCGTCGGCACGCTGCACTACCCGGCGGAGGCGCGCGGAAAACTCTACGGCAAGCTCCAGCTGACGGTGACTATCCGCCCGGACGGGTCGGTGGAGTCCGTGGAGCTGAATCGATCCTCTGGCCTCAAGGTGCTCGACCAGGCGGCGTTCCTGATCGTCAAGCTCACGGCGCCGTTCGCCGCGTTCCCGCCTGAGATCCGCAAGGACACCGACCTGCTAGTGATCACCCGCACCTGGTTCTTCGGCCAGGGCGACCGCATCTGGACCGAATAGGCGGGCGATGAACGAGCGCTACGCCGTGATCGGCAATCCGGTGGCGCATTCCAAATCGCCCTGGATCCACGCCGAGTTCGCCCGCGCCACCGGCCAATACATTGAATATGGCCGCATCGAGGCGCCGCTGGAGGCGTTCGCGCGCACGGTGGCGGCGTACCGTGCCGCCGGCGGCCGTGGCTGCAACGTCACCCTGCCGTTCAAGTCCGAGGCCTTCGCGCTCGCGACCGCGCCGACGCCGAGGGCGCGCGCGGCGCGCGCGGCCAACACCCTGCGCTTTGAAGCGGAAGCGGTCTTCGCCGATAACACCGACGGTATCGGGCTGGTGAACGATCTGGAGCGCAATCTGCGCCGGCCCATCGCCGGCCAGCGCGTGCTGCTGATGGGCGCCGGCGGCGCGGCGCAAGGCGTGCTCGGACTGTTGCTGGACGCCCGCCCGGCGGCACTGGCGATTGCCAACCGGACCGACACCAAGGCGCGCGAGCTGGCGGCGCGTTTCCCCGGGTCGCGCGGCGGCGGCTACGACGAGCTCGCGGGCGAGGCATTCGATATCGTGATCAACGCCACCTCGGCGGGCCTCACCGGCGAGGCGGCGCCGCTGCCCGAAGGCGTGTTCGCCCCGGGCGCGCTCGCCTACGACATGGTCTACGGGCGCGACACGCCGTTCCTCGCCGCGGCGCGCGCCGGTGGCATCGCGACGGCGGACGGCCTGGGCATGTTGGTGGAGCAGGCAGCCGAGTCGTTTTTCTTCTGGCGGGGCGTGCGCCCGGAAACCGGGGCAGTACTCGCCGCGCTGCGTGCCGACCGCTAGGCCCGCCAGGCGCAAGGGCGCGCTGGGCTGGGCGCTGCTCGGCTGGAAGCTGTTCTGCTACAGCCTGGGCACGCTGGTCGTCGTCGCCGTCGTGGTGCAGTGCTGGTTTTTCGCGCAGGTGCTCTGCTGGCGGACGAACACGCCGCACAGTACCGCGTTCATGGATGCGCGCCTTGCCCAGACGAAGAAGAATTTCCCGGACGTGAAGCTGCAGCACCAGTGGGTCGACTACACGCGCATCTCCCCGCAGCTCAAGCGCGCGGTGGTCGCCGCAGAGGACGCCAAGTTCATGGACCACGAGGGCTTCGACTGGGAGGCGATCTCGAAGGCCATGGAGCGCAACGAGAAGAAGGGCCGCATCGTCGCCGGCGCCTCCACCATCAGCCAGCAGCTGGCGAAGAACCTGTTTCTTTCCGACGATCGCTCCTGGATCCGCAAGGGGCAGGAGGCGGCGATCACGTGGATGCTGGAGACGGCGCTGCCCAAGCGCCGCATCCTGGAGTTGTATCTCAATTTCGCCGAGTGGGGCGATGGCGTGTTCGGCGCCGAGGCCGCGGCGCGATACCACTTCGGCGGCCGTGCAGCGGGGCTTGGCGCGGAGCAGGCGGCGTACCTGGCGGTGATCCTGCCCAGCCCGCGGCGCTACGAGCGCGGCCGCGTCACGCCCTATGTTGCCGGTCGTATGGCGACCATCCTCGCTCGCATGCCGGCGGTGCAGATTCCCTGAGCCGCTGCCGCTGGCGGCGCCAGATGTCATCGATCGGTTACATCGGGTACCTGCCGGCGCCGCGCTTAGGCGCGGAAGGCTTCTGCCGCTGCCTTCAGGGTTTCCTCGATCTCGGCGGTACCGTGCGCTGCCGAAACAAAGCCGGCCTCATACGCCGACGGTGCGAGATAGATGCCTCGCTCCAGCAGGGCGTGGAAAAACCGGTTGAAGCGGTCTTTGTCGCATTGCATCACCTCGGCGAAGCTCGTTGGCGGCGACGCCCTGAAGTAGACGCCGAACATACTGCCGATGCTTTGCGCAGAGAACATCACGCCGGCTTTCTTCGCCTCGGCAACGAGGCCCTCGACCAGGGCCTTGGTCGTTGCCTCGATGCGCTCCTGGAACCCCGGCCCCTCCACCAGCTTCAGCGTCGCCAACCCCGCGGCCACCGCCACCGGGTTGCCCGAGAGTCCATCAAAAGGATCTTCGCCTGCGCCATCGCCCTGCACGCGCGCATCGCGTACGACCACGTGCGCGGAAGGGTAGCGCGCGATGAGCACACGCAGGATGTCTTGAAGGGCCGCGCCGGAGCGCGAC
>SXNB01000032.1 GCA_005777205.1 Burkholderiales bacterium
ACAACCGCATCCTGGTCGCGCAGGGCCTGAAGCGCCTGCGCGGCGGCGGCGCCAAGCCCGGCATCGCGGCGCTGATGGCCGCCGGCGGGCGCGACGCCTCGCGCACGAGCTGCTTCGACCTCGGCTTCATCATCGGGCCGCGGCTCAATGCCGCCGGGCGCCTCGCGGACATGGGCCTGGGGATCGAATGCCTCATCACCGACGATCCCTCGCGCGCCGCGAACTGCGCCCAGCAGCTCGACCAGCTGAACCGCGAGCGGCGCCGGATCGAGGGTGGCATGCTGGAGGAGGCGCTCGCGGCACTGAAGGACTCCGCCGCCGTCGAAGAATCTCCCGACGCGACGGTCACCTTGTACGAAAGCACCTGGCACCAGGGCGTGGTGGGCCTGATTGCCTCCCGGGTGCGCGAGAAGGCGCACCGGCCGACGATCTGCTTCGCGCCGGCGGGCAACGGGCAGTTACGCGGCTCCGGTCGCTCCATCCCGACGCTGCACCTGCGCGATTGCCTGGACCTGGTTACCAAACGCGCGCCCGGGCTGGTGCTGCGCTTCGGCGGCCACGCGCAGGCCGCCGGCCTCACCATCCTCGAGAAGGACCTCAGGCGCTTCCGCGCATTGTTCGAGGAAACCGCCTCGGCGCTCCTGCCCGACGCAGCGCGGCTGCGCGTGGTCGAGACCGACGGCGAGCTGGAACCCGCCTACCATTCGCTGGAAGTGGCGCAGCTGATCGATGCACAAATCTGGGGCCAGGGCTTTCCGCAGCCCCTCTTCTGCGCTACATTCGCGGTCGAAAACCAGCGCGTCGTCGGCGAGCGGCACTTGAAGCTGAAGCTGGTTAAGGATGGCCGGCGCTTGGAAGCCATGCGGTTCAATTCCCCGGAATTCCTCCCCGCCAGCGTCCGCGCCGCCTACCGCATCGGTGTCAACGAATTCAACGGCATGAAAACAGTGCAACTCACAGTGGAGCACACCGAATGAAAACCCTCAGGTTCCTCGCCCTTGCCGCGGCGCTCGCCGCTGGCGGCGCCCACGGCCAGGTGAAGGACAAGGCGCCGGTCGACGCCGGCCCCTACGTGCCCTCGCCGCAGAGCGTGGTCGCGGACATGCTCAAGATCGCCGATATCGGGCCCAAGGACTTCGTCATTGACCTGGGCTCTGGCGATGGCCGCATCGTACTCACCGCCGCCAAGGTGTTTGGCGCCAGCGGCTTCGGCGTCGAGATCAAGGACAACTTAGTGAAGGAGTCCAACGAGGCCGCGAAGGTTCAGGGCGTGGCGGACCGCGTCAAGTTCATCACCGCGGATCTGTTCAAGACCGACATCTCGAAGGCCACGGTGCTTACCATGTACCTGCTGCCCAACACGGTAAACATGCTGAAGGATAAGCTGCTCACCGAATTGCGCCCGGGCACCAAGATCCTGTCGCACGACTACCCGCTGTCGGGCTGGATCCCGGAGCGCTACGTGCAGATGGACCTGGAGGACAAGGTCGCTATCAGCGGCGTCACCACCACGCTGATCTACCTCTACATGGTGCCAGCGAAGGTCGGACCGGCGTGGACGGCGAACGTGCCGGTCGCAGTCAGCAAGGAACCGATCCGCCTCAACCTCAAGCAACAGGTCACGCGCGTCTCGGGCGTGGCGCGCGTCGGCGGGCGCGACGTACCCGTGGAGGAAGGCAAGCTGCGCGGCGAGAAACTGTCGTTCCGGCTCGGCGTGGGCAGCAAGAGCTACGAGTTCAGCGGCACGGTGAAGGGCGAGGCGATCGTGGAGGGCACCGTGGCGGGACCTGGGACCAAAGGCGCGTGGACCGCCGCCTTGGCGAAGTAATGCGCCTCAAGGTCGAATCCGGCGCAGTCAGCCTGAATATCGATCTGCGCGACACGTCCACGACCAAGGCGCTCGCCGCCGCCCTGCCCTTCGAATCCACCGCGCAGACCTGGGGCGAGGAGGTCTACTTCTCGACACCGGTTAGCGCGAAGCTTGAGCCCGACGCGCAGCAGACCGTGGAACCCGGCACCGCCTGCTTCTGGACCCAGGGCGAGGCGATTGCGCTCCCTTTCGGGCGCACACCCATCTCGACCGACGCGAGATCCAGGCTCGCCGCGCCCTGCAACCTGATCGGCAAGATCCTGGGCGACTGCAGGGTTCTAGCGAATGTCCGCTCGGGCGCGAAGATCAAGGTGACGGCGCGCTGATGGAGAGGAAGCGCGTCAACTCCTCGCGCATCCGCTCGGTCGGCTACGACGAGAAATCGATGACGCTCGAGATCGAGATGTCCAACGGCCAGCCTGCGGCAGCCCCGCCTGCCCTGCGCCGCGCGGCGAGGGCATTCTTCGAACAGAACCGTCCCGAATGGGCGATCAATTGCCTGCGCCGGGCGCTGGCCGCCAACGCCGCCGACGCGGCGACGCACGCCGAGCTCGGCCGCACGTACCTGGCCACGGGCTGGCCCGTGGAGGCGGACGCGGGATTCCGCGCCGCACTGGTCGCCGACCCCTCGCACCAAGAGGCGCAGGCGGAAATGGCCGCCGCGCAATTCGCGCAGGATCGCCTGGGCGACGCGCGGTGCGCCTGGTTGCGCTCGCCGCTGGCGCTGAAGCTTCGCCGTCGGCTGCTGGGCATCCTACGCTGGAATGCGGGCCAGCCTGGCACGCCCGTCGCGCCGGGCTGGGAGGTGGTGGATCGCCACCTGGAGGAGACTGCCGTCTGCTCCAGGGCCAGGCGCCTCGACGTAGCCGCGGCTCGAGATCGATCCCGAACTGGGCAGCGCGCACACCACGCATACCAACCGCGCCGCTGGCGCGTGCTGCGCCAGGGGATATCCACAGCGACTGTTCAGAGGTGCTGCAGGAAGCGGGCCGCCGGCTGTCGGACCGGGTCCGGGCCAAGCCTCAAGGCGCGTAGCCCGGAATCCGGGATTCGTCCACGTCGTCGATCTGGTCCTGGTCGAGGAATTGCTCGGCATAGCGCCGGTACACCTTGCGCCGGATGAAGACGTCGAACAGGTCCTGATCGATGTGACCATTGAGGCCGAACTTGCCGAGGATCTCCAGCGATTCCGAAAGAGTCTTGCCCTTCTTGTAGGGACGGTCGCGTGCCGTCAGCGCCTCGAAGATGTCCGCGATTCCCATAACGCGGGCCTGCACCGACATCTGCTCGCGCTTCAGGCCGCGCGGGTAACCCTTGCCGTCCATTCGCTCGTGGTGCCCGCCGGCATACTCAGCCACGTTTTTGAGGTGCCGCGGCCAGGGAAGCGCCTCCAGCATCTTGATGGTGGCCACGATATGGTGGTTGATCACCTGGCGCTCTTCCTGCGTGAGGGTCCCGGCACGGATCGTGAGGTTCTTGACCTCATCCTCGGTGAGAAAGTTGGCCTCGTGGCCGGAAATGTCGGTCCAGCGGTAGTGCGCGATCGACCGCACCCGCTCCATGTCGGCTTCTTTCATCGCCTCGCCGCCGACGTTGCAAGCGCGCAGGAAAGCGCGGTCCTCGTCTAGGCAACGCAGGCGGTCGCGGTGTCGCGCGTCAGCGGCATCGTGTTCCGCCGGCGGCGAGCCGCGCGCCGCTAGCAGCGCTTTTTCCTTCATCAGCGCGATCTCGGCATCGCGCTTGAGCACCTCAAACCGGGTGTCGATCTGATGAACGCGGTCGAAGATCGTCTCCAGCTTGGTCGACTTGTCCACCACGTGCACCGGGGTGGTCACCTTGCCGCAGTCGTGCAACAGACCGGCGACCTTGAGCTCGTAACGGTCCTTGTCGCTCATGCTGAATTCCGCCAGCGGCCCGTCCCGGGTCTCGTTGACCGCCTCGGCCAGCATCATGGTCAGCGCCGGCACGCGCTGGCAGTGACCGCCAGTGTAGGGCGACTTCTCGTCGATCGCCATGTTAATCAGGCCGATGAAGGACTCGAACAGCTCCTCCAACTGGTTGATCAGCATGCGGTTGGTGAGCGCGATCGCGGCCTGCGAGGCGAGCGATTCCGCCAGGCGCTGGTCCGAAGGCGAGAAGGCCACGATTTCGCCGGTCTTCGGGTGCGTGGCGTTGATCAGCTGCAGCACGCCGATGATCTCGTTCTCGTGATTCTTCATCGGCACGGTCAGGAACGAGATCGAGCGGTAGCCGGTCTTCTTGTCGAAATTGCGCGTCCCCGAGAAATCAAAGCCATCGGCGGTATAGGCGTCAGGAATATTCACTGTCTGCCCGGTGAGGGCGGCATAGGCCGCGACCATGCCGTGGTTAGGCTTGCCGTCCTTGCCAGCCAGGTGGATCGGGTAAAAGGGGGCCGGGGTGCCGGAGGTGCCGCCGAGGTAGTACTTAAGCGAGGTGGTGCGGACGATCTCGAAGCGCAGGGTGCGCTCCTCAGTCACCCGGTAGAGCGTGCCCCCGTCGGCGTGGGTAATCTTCTGGGCTGCGGCGAGGATGGATTCCAGCAGCCGGTTGATGTCGCGCTCGGCCGAGAGCGACGCGCCAATCGCGTTCAGCTCCTCGAGACGGTGGCCCAGGTCGTCCCCCGCCGCGCCGCTTCCCGCGGTAGATCGCTGCGACTGATTGCTGCCGGCCTGCGGTCTGCTCATGAGCGCTCGCGGGCCCCGGTCACTTAATGCAGACAGAACGCACTTGCTTGATGTGGGTCAAACCGATGAGGCACTTCTCCATGCCGTCCTGCTTGCGTGTGCGCATGCCCTCTTCCAGCGCGACGGCAAGCATTTCGGCCACTCTCGAGCGCTCCGAAATCAGCTTCTTCAGGGTATCCGAGGCGATCAGCAGCTCGCGCAGGCCACAACGGCCCTTAAAGCCGCTGCCGCCGCACTTGTCGCACCCCACCGACTTGTTGTTGGTGATCAACTGCAGCTGCTTCTGGAACGCAAGCCGTATGTTGACGTCTGCCGATTGCGGTGCGGCCTGCTGGTTGAGAATGGCGCTCATTTTGAATTCCCCCCGCTGACCGGTAACCGACTGAACTGTGCTGGGTTGCCTGGGACCAAATGCGACACGGATAACACCTACCCTAGCCCCCAAGCCCTGAAGTTTCAACTGCAATCCACATAATTCTCACAGAAATTTCCATTTACTGTCACGCGGACGGCGCGTTGGCAACTCGAAGTCCCCCGTTCAGCACGGAGACGCAGAACCCGCGCTGCGCGAACAGGAACGCCACCGCAGAATTGCGTCGTCCGCTCGGACGTAAAGCGGACGTCGATCCATCGCGCTGTCGGCCGCGCTGTCGGCCACGCTGCCGGCCTTGCCGCGGCGCCCATGGCTTAGAACTCGAACTGCTGGCCGTTCTGCAGCATCCGCGGCCGAAGGTTGCTGGCGACCGCCTCGACCTCGTCCATGGTGAGCTCGATCTCCGCCGGCTTCAGGTGCGTGATCCATACTTCTGGCCGGCGCTCGAGCTGGGCCAGTTCGTCGGCCAGCATGGAGGGGCACAGGTGCTTGGACACTTCGGCCAGCCGGCGCTCCTTGTTCGAGAACGCGGTCTCTATGATGAGCACCTTGAGGTTGGAGATGCGGTTCACCACCTTCCACAACTCGTCGTTCGGGCCGGTGTCCCCGGTGAAGACCAGGCTGCCCTCGCCGCTATCGAGGTGGTACCCGATCGCCGGCACGGTATGCACCGCCGGGATCGGGGTGAAAGCGCGTCCGTCCACGTTGACCGTGCGCCCGAGTTCGACTTCCTCGTAGCGCATGAAGGGCGCGTCTGCGCTGGGGATCTCGGTGAAGTCCGGCCAGATAGACCAGTTGAACAGATGGTTGCGCAGGATCTCGATGGTGGGCGCGGTTGCGTGCACCGTGATCGGCCTTGCGCGCATGCCGCCCACGGTGTCCACCAGGAACGGGATCGAAGTGACATGGTCGAGGTGTGAGTGCGTCACGAATACGTGGTCGATCCGCGTCAACTCCGCGAGTGAAAGGTCGCCGACGCCGGAACCGGCATCGAGCAGGATGTCGTTGTCCACCAGGAACGACGTCGTTCGCAGGTGCCTGCCGCCGATGCCGCCGGAGCAGCCGAGTACGCGCAGTCGCATCGCCGCCGCCTACTTCTCGTTGAAGGGGGTGACCCCGTCCCAGTGCTGCGGGGGCGGGTCGCGGCGAAACGCCGCCGCGCGAACAGCGTACAGCCGGTAGAGTTCACAGTCAGGGTTCATGCGCTGCAGGTTCCGTAGCTTCGTCTCCACCCGTTCCTATTGGCGCGCGCCAGTCGAGCAAGGTTTCGTCCCAAAGCCCGAGTTCGGCCTTCACCTCCGCCGTGACCTCTGCCTCAGGCCCCAGCAGCTCGTAGACCGACGTCGCCGCTTCGCGACCCGCCGCGCGACGATGGACGAGGTGATCGACTGGATGAGATTCTATAATCACCGGTGGCTGCATTCGAGGCCGGACTACGTCAGTCCGATGCAGTTCAAGCAGCGTTGGCTCGCCGGTCAGGAAAAGCCAGCTGCATAACCGACTCGGCTATGGAATACGGAAAACAGGGGCATGGTCAGTCAAGTGCCGAGGATCTGCCCGGGCTTGATGGCGCCGGAGGCCAGCAGATCGGCGGCGGCGAGCTTCTTGCCGTCGCCCAGCTTGGCCCTGAGGACCTCTATGCGGCCGCCCTGGGCCGTGACCTTGAAGCGGGTCGCGGTGCATTCCACGACCTCGCCGATCTTGCCCTTGACCGTGCCAAAGGTGCGCACCGGGAACTTTTTGCAGTCGAAAACCTGCAATTTGGCCCCATCCAGGGTGGTCCAGGCGCCCGGGGCCGGGTTGCAGCCCCGGATCAGGTTGTGGACCACGTCGACGTGGTTGGCCCAGTTGATGCGAGCCTCGCCGTCTCTGAACCAGCCCTCGTAGGTGGCCTGGGACTCGTCTTGGAGCAGTTCCCGGTGCTTTCCGGCAACCACCAGGTCGGCCGCTTCCAGCATTGCCTGCACGCCCATCGGGAACAGGCGGTCGAAGTACACCGTGCCCAAGGTGTCATCGGGGCTGATGGCGGTTTCCTTCTGCAGGATGACGGGCCCCTCGTCCAGGCCATCGGTCGGACGGAATATCGTGAGGCCGGTCTTGACCTCGCCACGCGAGATCGGCCAGTTGATGGAGCTCGGCCCGCGGTACTTGGGCAGCAGCGAGGGGTGGTACTGGATGGTGCCGTGCTTCGGAATGCTCACGAAATCCTGCGGCGCGAATTGCAGCACGAAAGCCATGATCCCAATCTCGACGTCGAGCTTGCGCAGCGCGTCCTTCGCCTCCGGGCCCTTGAGCCCCGGAAACTGGAAAACCGGGACGCCCTTCTCCTGAGCCGCGACCTTGAGCACGTCGGGTCTGGCGCCGGTCTTCTCCGGGGCGCAGAACACACCGGCGACGGTGTCGCCGCGGGCGAGGAACGCCTCGAGCACCGCCTTGCCGAAATCCTGCTGTCCGACGATCGCGATTTTCATCAGGCAGCTTTCTTCGGTGGCAGGGAAAACGCGCCTGCGCTCCTAAGCGAGCCGATTTTCGACTCGTCGTAGGCGAGCACTTCCTTAAGGACTTCGTCGGTGTGCTCGCCCAGCGTCGGCGAGCGCTTGATCACCACTGGCGAACCCGAGAGCTTGATCGGCATGCCTACGTTCCACCACTTGCCGCGCTGCGGATGGTCGAGTTCGACCCACATGTCGCGGCCGCGCACATGCTCGTCGGTGGCGAGATCGGTCGTGCTCATGATCGGCCCGCAGGGCACGTCCAGCGGATTCAGGATCGCCATCAGCTCGCGCTTAGTGTACTTCTCGGCGAACTTGTTGATCAGCGTCCACATCAGGCCCTGATTCTTGCGCCGCTCGCCGATCGTGGCGAGCTGGGGGTTGGTCGCCATCTCGGGCATGCCGACGTCGGGGCCGATGCGCTTGGCCAGGCCCTCCCATACCGCCTCCTGCACCACGACGTAGAGCCAGTCGTTCGGCCCGTGCGGCTTGCAGTGGATGGCATTGCCAAGCTGGCCGCCACCGGAATCGTTGCCCGCACGCGGCACGTCGCCCATGTTCTGATAGGTCGGCACCGAATACTCGGGTAGTCCGCCGTGCTGCAGGCGCTGGTGGTCGCGGAACTTGACCCGGCACAGGTTCATGACGCCGTCCATCATCGCCACCTCGACGTACTGCCCCTTGCCGGTCCTCTCCGCCTGGCGCAGCGCAGCGAGCAGGCCTATCGCCAGGTGCAGGCCGGTGCCCGAGTCGCCGATC
>SXNB01000228.1 GCA_005777205.1 Burkholderiales bacterium
CAGGAGATCTCCCGCGCCGAGCTCGCCCTGGAAGCCGATACCGCGAAGCTGCGTGAGGTTGAGAGCCGGGTGGAGACGGCGCGCGCGGCGCACTACGCGGCGGGCGACGGGCTGAACGCCGCTCAGGCCGACGTCTACGAGGCCAACGCTGAGGTGGCGAAGCACGAATCCGAGCTGCGCCACGTCGAGGAGACGCGCCAGCGGCTGGAGAGCCAGCACACCGAGCGTCGCGTGCAATTGACATCGTGGCGGGAGCAGCGCTCCCAGCTGACGCAGGTGATGCACATGTGGATCGCCCGCTTGGGCCGGGCGCGCGAGATCGTGACGCAAGCACAGGCGCGCAGGGAAACGGAACTGGCCCAACTGCCGGGCGCGGAGCAAGCGTATCGAGATGCGCAGGAGAAGCTCGCCGAGGCGCGGGCTGCGGTGGCGGAGGCCGACAACGCGCAACAGCTGGAGCAGCAGGCGGTCGCCCACCTGGAGAAGAACCTGCACTCGCTCACGCAGCGGCGCGAGCGGCTGGGTACGGAGCTCGCAGCGCTCGCCTCGCCCGAGGTGGGCAAGATGGCCGCGGTCGAGGCGCGCACCGCCAGCACGCGGCAGGCAATTGCGCAGGCGCAGGCGGCCATGGAGCACGAACTGGCCGCAGTGGCGGCGGCGGAGGCCGCCAAGGCGGCAGCCGCCCGAGTGTTGGAGGCGGCGGTTCGCTTCCAGACCGCGGCAGCCGCGCAACTGGCGACCCTAAGGCAGGTTCAGGCGGCTGCAGACGAGAACGCTCCCCTCCGGGAATGGCTGGAGCGCCGGGGCATGGCCACGCTGCCGAGGTTTTGGCAGAAGGTCCGGATCGAGCCCGGCTGGGAGACCGCCGTGGAGGCCGTGCTGCGCGAGCGCCTGCATGCGCTGGAGATCGGTGACGCGACGGCGCTCGCCGCCATGGATGGCGACCTGCCACCGGTCAAGGCCAGCGTGTTTGCCCATGGCGCGGCGATGCCACAGGCCGCGGTCCCGGTCGCGACGCTGGCGGCCAAGGTGCAGGCTGGCGATCCCGCCCTCGCGGGCGCGATCCGCGAATGGCTTGGGGGCGCGCTCGCCTTCGAGGGCAGGCCGGAGGCTGCCGCGCTCGCGGCGCTTCCGGAGGGCGCCTGCTACGTCAACCGCGAAGGCCACCAGTTCACGCGCCATACGGTGAGCTACCACGCGCCGGATCCCGCGGATGCGGGCATCTTGGCGCGCCAGGCCGAGATCGAGGGTTTGGAGGGCCGCAGCCAGGGGCGCGACGCCGCCGCTGCTGCAGCCCGCGCCGAGGCCAGCCGGCAGGAAGCGGACCTGGCGGACCGCCTTGCGGCGCTCGATGCGGCGCGCGAGCGGATTGCGGAGCACGAGCGCGAACTGCACGCGATCCAGATCGAGGCGCTCACGCTCAGCCAGGCCCTCGAGCGGCATCGCGAGCGCACTGGGCAGATCGCCGGGGAGCTGGCGGAAATCGACGCGGAAGCGGCAAGCGACGGCGAGCGGCTGTCGGCTTCGCTCGGCGCGCTGCAGCAGTTGGACGGGGCGACGCGGGCGGTGCGCGCGCAGCTGGAGCAGGTCCGCGAGGCCTACGTCGCCGCCGAAACGGCGCTTGCAGACCAGCGCGTGCGCGCGCAGCGCGCCGAGCGCGAGGCGCAGGACGCGGTGTTTGCCGAGCGCGAGAGTGCCTCGAAGGTCACCGAGATCGACAGTTCGGTGAAGCTCATCGACCAGCAGATTGGCCGCGGCGACGAGGAGGTCGCCAGGCTGACTGCCGAGCTCGCGGTCGATCCGATCCCGGCGGTACGTGGGGCGCTCGACACCGCATTGGAGGTCCGCATCGCTTGCGAGGCCACGCTCGCGGGCGCCCGTGACGCAGTCGAGGGGGCGGCCGGAACGCTGCGCGCGCTGGAGGAGGAGCGCTTGCGCAACGAGGCGGGCATCACGCCGCTGCGCGAGCGCATCGGCGAACTGCGCCTGAAGGATCAGGCGGCGCGTCTCAGCGTGGAGCAGTACGAATCGCAGCTTCGCGAGGCGGGCGCGGACGAGGAGCGACTTGCCCAGGCGGTGCAGGGCGCGCCGCGGCCCTTGGTGCTACAGGGCGAGATCACCCGCGCGTCGCAGGCGATCAACGAGCTGGGCGCGGTCAACCTGGCCGCGCTGGAGGAACTCACGACCAGCCGCGACCGCAAGCAGTTCCTCGATGCGCAGTCCGCCGACCTCGAGGAGGCCGCGCAGACGCTGGAGGACGCGATCCGCCGCATCGACAAGGAGACGCGCGAGCTGCTGCGTGAGACCTTCGAGAGCGTCAACCGGCACTTCGGCTCGATGTTCCCGGCGCTGTTTGGCGGCGGCGAGGCGCGACTGATCATGACTGGCGAGGAGATCCTCGACGCCGGCGTGCAGGTGATGGCGCAGCCCCCGGGCAAGCGGAACAGCACCATCCAGCTACTCTCAGGCGGAGAGAAGGCGCTCACGGCGATCTCGCTCGTGTTCGCCATGTTCCAGCTCAACCCAGCGCCGTTCTGCCTTCTGGACGAGGTGGATGCGCCACTGGATGACAGCAACACCACAAGGTTCTGCGACCTGGTCAGCCGGATGTCGGCGCAGACCCAGTTCCTGTTCATTAGCCACAACAAGATCACCATGGAGATGGCCAACCAGCTGATCGGCGTCACCATGCCCGAATCGGGCGTCTCGCGCGTGGTGGAGGTCGACATCGCCGAGGCGCTGCGGATCCGGGAGGAGCTGGCCGCTTGATCCAACGGAACGCGGCGCAGGCGCCATGACCGAGCTTCAGATGGGCCTGCTCGCGATCGGCGTCGTCGTCGTCGCCGGCGTGTTCGCCTACAACCGCATCCAAGAGAAGCGCGCGCAGCGCAGCTTCGCCCTGGGCCATGAGGACATCCTGCTGGGCGGCAGCGGCGGCACGGGCTTGGGCAGGGCGCCGATGGTGCCGCATCGGCCGCAACCGCAACGGGAGCGTCTGCAGCCCGACGAGCGCATCGACTACGTCATCGAGCTCGCGCTCAAGGCGCCGGTTGCGCCCGCCGCAGTGGAAGAACATTGGCAACCGATCCATCGCCGTCATTCGCCGCGGGCCGTGCTCACCGCGGACCCCTCCACGCCAGTGTGGAAGGCAGGGCTGCAGCTGGTGGCGCGCGCAGGGGCGGTGGGGGAGGCCGAGCTGATCGAGTTCCGAGCCGCGGTGGAGACCATGGCCGCAGCCCTGGGCGGCATCGTCGCCGCGCCTGAGATGAAGGCAGCGATGGAACAGGCGCGCGAACTGGACCAGCTGTGCGGCGAGACCGACATCCAGGTGGTGTTACACGTCGTGGCGCCGCAAGGCGGCGCATTGGACGGTACGGCGGTGGCGGAAGCCGTGCAATCGGGCGGTCTCGCGGCCGTCGGCGATGGGCGCTTCGTACTGCGCACGCCCGAGGGCCGGGAGCTTTATGAGGTGAGCTGGCGGGATGGCGCGCTGTCGCTCACCTTGGACCTGCCGCAAGCGCCCGACACCGTGCGCTCCTTCGAGAGCATGGCGCGGCTCGCGCACCAGGTGGCTGCGGTCTGCGGTGGCAGCTTGGTGGACGACAACGGCAATGCCCTCAGCGCGCAGGCGGTGGCCGCCATCGCCTCGCAGCTGGACCAGGTGCGCGGCGTGTTGGAGGCGCGCGGCATCGCGCCGGGCAGTTCCGCGGCGGCCAGGCTTTTCTCCTAGGCGGGCCGTGGCCACGGACCGGCGTCAGAGCGTTCGCGCGAAGGCGCTTCGTAGCCAGATCGAGCGGCACAATCGCCTCTACTACCTGGAGGACGCACCCGAGATCACCGACGCGGAGTTCGACCGCCTGATGCGCGAGTTGATGGAGCTGGAAGCCCGGCATCCGGCGCTTCTCGCGTCCGATTCGCCGACACAGCGGGTCGGCGCGCCGCCACTGGTGGCGTTCCCGGAGATCAGCCACCGGACCCCGATGCTGTCGCTCAGCAATGCGCTTGACGAAGACGAGGCGCGGGCTTTCGACCGCCGGATGCGGGAGGCGCTGGGCGAGGAGGCGGTGGAGTACGCCGCGGAGCCGAAGTTCGACGGCCTGGCGATCAGCCTCTACTACCGGGAGGGGATCTTCGTCCAGGGCGCGACGCGCGGCGACGGCGCCTCCGGCGAGGACGTGACGCCCAACCTGCGCACGGTGCGGAGCATCCCGCTGCGGGTTCCCGCCGCGGCAGACACCGCGGAACTCGAGATTCGGGGCGAAATCCTGATGTTCCGGGAGGATTTTGCGCGGTTGAACGCGGGCCAGCGCGAAGCCGGGGAGAAGGAGTTCGTCAATCCACGCAATGCGGCCGCCGGAGGGCTGCGGCAGCTGGATTCGCGAACCACCGCGCGCCGGCCGCTGCGATTCTTCGCCTATGGCATCGGGTACGCAGCGGACGCCGGATGGAAGACGCATGTCGAAGTACTCGATCGACTGCGGGAACTGGGCTTTCCCGTCTGCGACGAGCGCGCGACCGCGCGCGGCATCGAAGGCCTGTTGCGCTACTACGCGGAGATCGGCAGGCGGCGCGACAAGCTGCCCTACGCCATCGACGGTGTCGTCTACAAGGTGAACCGCCTCGACTGGCAGGAGAAGCTGGGCTTCGTCTCCCGGGCGCCGCGCTTCGCGGTGGCGCACAAGTTTCCTGCGGAAGAACAGGCCACCCTGGTCCTCGGCATCGACGTCCAGGTCGGCCGCACCGGCGCGATCACCCCGGTGGCGCGGCTCAAGCCTGTGTTCGTGGGCGGGGTCACCGTGACCAACGCCACGCTGCACAACGAGGATGAGCTGCGCCGCAAGGACGTGCGCGTGGGGGACACGGTGGTGGTGCGCCGTGCGGGGGATGTCATTCCGGAGGTCGTCTCGGTTCGGATCGAGGCGCGCCCCGCGGCAGCGGAACCGTTTCACCTCCCGCGGCAATGCCCAGTGTGCGGCTCGGCCGTGGTCCGTGGCGAGGACGAGGCCATCGCACGCTGCAGCGGCGGTCTCTACTGCCCGGCGCAGCGCAAGCAGGCGCTGCTGCACTTCGCCGGTCGCCGCGCGATGGACATCGACGGTTTGGGCGAGAAGCTGGTGGACCAGCTTGTGGAGCAGGACCTCGTGCGCACCCCCGCCGACCTGTTCAGTCTCTCCCTGGAGCGGCTGGCCGGGCTCGATCGGATGGCGCAGAAGTCGGCACAGAACCTGCTCGCGGCGTTGGCGCAGGCGAAGCAGGCGCGGCTGGACCGATTCATCTTCGCCCTCGGGATCCGCAACGTGGGTGAATCCACGGCGCGCGACCTGGCGCACCACTTCGGCGGCCTGGACCGCCTGATGGCGGCGGACGAGGCGGCATTGCTGATGGCGCCCGACATCGGGCCGGTCGTGGCGCGGTCCATCCGCCAGTTCTTCGACGAACCGCACAACCGTGAGGTGATCCGCAAGCTGCGCGAGGCGGGCGTGGTATGGGACGAGCAGGGGCCGGCGCCAGCCCGCGCGGCGGGTACCGCCAGGGTGTTCGTGCTCACCGGCACCCTGGAGCGGATGTCCCGCCACCAGGCCCGCGAGCTGATCGAGAGCCGCGGCCACAAGGTTGCGGGCTCGGTGTCGAAGAAGACCGACTACGTGATCGCCGGCGCAGAAGCTGGAAGCAAGCTTGCGAAGGCCCGGGAACTGGGTATATCGGTTCTGGACGAGGCGGGGCTGATACAGTTGCTGGAAGGACGCGAAACCAAATGACACGACGCATCACCAAGGCAGTCTTCCCGGTCGCCGGCGTGGGCAGCCGCTTCCTGCCTGCTACCAAGGCGAGCCCGAAGGAAATGCTGCCGGTGGTGGACACGCCGCTGAGCCAGTATGCGGTGGAGGAAGCGGCCGCGGCCGGGATCACGGACATGATCTTCGTCACCGGCCGCAACAAGCGCGCCATCGAGGACCATTTCGACAGCGTCCCGGAGCTCGATGCCGCGCTGCAGTCCAAGGGTCGCGCTGACCTGCTCGAGCTCATCCACGGCGTGCTGCCCGCGGGCTGCCGCTGCATCTACATCCGCCAGGCCCAACCGCTTGGGCTGGGCCACGCGGTTCTGTGCGCGCAGCCGGTGGTGGGCGAGGAGCCGTTTGCAGTCCTGCTGGCGGACGACCTGATGGACGGCACGCCGCCCGCCACCGCGCAAATTGCAGCGTGCTTCGAACGGGAACGCTGCTCGATCCTGGCAGTGGAGGACGTGCCGCGGGAGCAGACCGCGAGCTACGGCATCGTCAGCCCTTTGAGTGGGGCGCAGGCGGGGGATGAAATGTTACCGATCGGTAACATTGTGGAGAAGCCAGCGCCGGAACAGGCGCCTTCCACGCTGGGTGTGGTGGGCCGATATGTGTTGACGCCCGCGATCTTTCCGCTGCTCGCCGCGGTGAAACCGGGCAGTGGCGGCGAGATCCAGCTGACGGACGCGATTTCCGCGCTGCTGGGTCGGGAGCGCGTGCTGGCCATGAAGCTACGTAGCCGGCGCTACGACTGCGGCACCCGGCTGGGGTACCTGAAAGCAACGGTGGAACTGGGCCTGAAACATCCGGAGGTGGGCACGGGGTTTGCCGACTACCTGCGCCGGAGGGGCGCGTGAGCGCAGGCACGAAGCTCGACCCCGCGGTGGCCTGGGCCTTCCTGGAGGACTCCGATCCGGTCTGCGGCGCTGCGGAGGTCGACCAGGCGGTCGCGCGGCTGGCGACGGAGATCAGCGCCCGCTTCGCAGGTGCCTATCCGCTGGTGCTGGCGGTAATGGGCGGCGCGGTGGTGTTTGCCGGGCAGCTGCTGCCGCGCCTGCGTTTCCCGCTCGACTTCGACTATATCCACGTCACGCGCTATGGCGTGGCGACGCAGGGGGGCGGCATCGACTGGAAGGTCGAGCCCCCGAAATCGGTCCGGGGCCGGGCAGTCCTCGTCCTGGACGACATCCTCGACGGTGGCGAAACCATGCACGCGATCCGCGAGCGTCTGCTCGCCCAGGGCGCCGCCCACTTCCAGTGCGCCGTGCTGGTCGAGAAGAAACTTGCGCGGTCGCGGCCCATGACGGCCGACTTCGTTGGCCTCGCCATACCGGATCGTTTCGTGTTCGGCTGCGGCATGGATGCCAGGGGCTACTGGCGCAACCTACCGGAGATCCGCGCCATGAAGGGAACCTGATGCTCGCCATTATCGGCGGCAGTGGTTTGTCGCAGCTCGCCAGCCTGGAGTTGATCGAACGCCGGGTGGTGCGCACGCCCTTTGGCGAGCCCTCGGGCGCGCTCACGTTCGGCCGTATTAAAGGATGCGACGTGGTGTTCCTCGCGCGCCACGGCTACGGGCACACCATCGCACCCCACAAGGTCAACTACCGGGCCAACATCTGGGCACTGAAGGAACAGGCAGTGTCGGGAGCAATCTCGGTGGCGTCGGTCGGTGGCATCCGGCGCGAGTTCGGGCCGGGCGCGCTGGTCGTCCCGGACCAGATCATTGACTACACTTGGGGCCGCCACGGCACCTTCTTCGACCTGCCCGACAGCCAGGTCACGCACATCGATTTCACCGAGCCCTACACGAAGGCGCTGCGCATCCGGATCCTGGCTGCGGCAAAGGCCTGCGGTGAGTCGGTGGCCGACGGCGGCGTCTACGCCGCCACGCAGGGCCCCAGGCTGGAGACCGCCGCCGAGATCACCCGGCTGGAACGCGATGGCGCCGACCTGGTCGGCATGACGGGTATGCCCGAGGCGTCGCTGGCGCGCGAGGCTGGCCTGGCCTATGCGGCGATCAACGTGGTCGCGAACTACGCCGCGGGCCGCGGCGACAGCGAGCATGCGATTGCGATGGACGCGATCGAGGCGGTACTGAATAAGGCGATGGGGCGCGTGCGCCGCATCATTGAGGCGGTGGCCGCGTCTTCGCCGGGAAAATGATCCGAGAAGTCCTCAGGATGGGCGACGAGCGCCTGCTGCAACGCTCGATGGAGGTCCTGCATTTCGGCACGCCTGAGCTGGCCGCGTTGCTGCAGGACATGCGCGACACCATGGCGCACCTGAATGGCGCCGGCTTGGCGGCGCCGCAGATTGGCGTTGGCCTGCGGGTCGTGATCTTCGGTGTCAAGGCCAATCCCCGCTATCCGGATGCGGAGGAGGTGCCGGACACCGTGTTGATCAATCCGGTGCTCCAGCCCCTGTCCGACGTAGTGGAAGAGGACTGGGAAGGGTGCCTGTCCGTGCCCGGGATGCGCGGCTTCGTCCCGCGCTGGCATCGCCTGCGCTACGCCGGCTTCGACGAGCAGGGCAAGCAATTCGAACGCAGCGTGGCCGGGTTCCATGCCCGCGTCGTGCAGCACGAATGCGACCACCTGGACGGCATCCTGTACCCGATGCGGATCCGCGACCTGGCGAAGTTCGGCTTTAACGAGGCGCTGTTCCCCGGTCGGGAGCTACCTCCGGAGGATTGAATCATGTAATCGATCGGTTACATGGCAGGCGTCTGCGAGCCTAGACCTGCAGCTCGGCCAGCAGTTCTTGCTCCAGCCGGAGCACCGCCTTGGCATCGTTCAGTGCCGCCCCGGACACCAGGAACACGTCCTCGGCGCGGTCACCCAGCGTGTTGATCTTCGCCGAGTAGAGGTTCAACTTGTAGCGCGCCAGCTGGCGCGCGACGCGGTACAGCAGTCCCGGCCGGTCGCTGGCCACGATGTTGAGCGAGTGGTATGCGCCGCGCTCGTCGGGCCGGATGTCCACCGCCGGCGCGATCGGGAAATGGCGCACTCGCCGCGAGGCGCGACCGCCACCCGACGGCAACAGCGGCGCCTCGGACTGCAGTTCTGCGGCGAGTTCGCTCTCGATCAGCGCCATCATGTCACGGTAATGGGCACCGGGCCCCTTGCCCATGACGAGGAAGCTGTCCAGCGCGTAGCCCTCGCGCGTGGTGTGGATCTTGGCCTCGACGATGTTGAAGCCGGCGCGCTCGAAGTAGCCGCAGATGAGTACGAACAGCATCTCGCGGTCCGGGGTGTAGATCATCACCTGCAGGCCCTCGTCGAAAGGGGCCAGGCGCGCGCGTACCACTGGCGCTTTGCTGTCGACGCGATAGTGCAGGTTCCGGGTCTGCCAAGCGATCTCCTGCGCGTCGTGGCGCAGGAAGTAGGTGGTGTCGAGGCTCGCCCAGAAGCGGTCCTTGACCGCGTCCGACAGCGCGTACAGACGCAGCAGTCGCGTCGCCTCCGCCTGCTTCTCGGCCACCGCGGTATCGAGGGCTGGCGCCTCGCCGGCGAGGATGCGCCGCGCCATGTGGAACAGATCCTCCAGCAGCTTGGCCTTCCAGCCGTTCCACACCTTCGGACTGGTGCCGCGGATGTCGGCCACCGTCAGCAGGTAGAGCGCCACCAGGCGGCGCTCGTCGCCCGCCGTCGCAGCGAAGGCGCGCGCCACGTCGGGATCGTCGACGTCCTGCTTTTGCGCCACCGTCGACATCGTCAGGTGATGCTCGACGAGGAACGCAACCAGATCCGTGTCCGCCTTCGATAAGCCGTGCCGCTGAGAGAATCGCCGCGCTTCCACCGCGCCCAGCGCCGAATGGTCGCCGCGGCGGCCCTTGGCGATGTCGTGATAGAGCGCCGCGACATACAGCAGCCAGCGGCGCTCGAAGCCGCTCATCAGCTGGCTGCAAAGCGGGAATTCGTGCGCAAACTCCGGCATGGTGAAGCGGCGCAGGTTGCGCAGCACCATCAGGATGTGCTGGTCCACGGTATAGACGTGGTACAGGTCGTGCTGCATCTGGCCCACGATGCGGCCGAACTCGGGCAGGTAGCCGCCCAGCACGTCGTACTGGTTCATGCGGCGGAACTCGTGCACGGTGCCGCGTCGCTGCTGCAGGATGTGCACGAACAGCAGTCGCGCCAGCGGGTCGCGGCGCAGCTTTTCGTCCAGCCGGCCGCGCGCGCGCCACAGCGCACGCAGCGTGGTCGCGCTCATGCCGCGCAGGTCGCCGTGCTGCTGCATCAGCAGGAAGCCTTCGAGGATGGCGCGCGGTTCGCGCTCGAACAGGTCCTCGCGGCGCGCCTCCAGCAGCGTTCCCCGCGCCTGGAAGCGCTCGTTGAGCACGCGCGGCGCGGTGTCGGGCTCCGGCGCGAAGCGCGCCTGCAGGTCCTGCAGCAGGATGGTATTGAGTTGCGTGATTGCCTTGGCATGGCGGTAGTAGGCCTGCATCAGCTGCTCGCTGGCGCGCCGCGACGGCTTGGCGCTGTAGGCGCACTGGAGGGCGAGCGCGTCCTGGTAGTCGAACACGATGCGGTCCTCGCGTCGGCCCGCAAGGTAGTGCAGCCGTATGCGCAGGTCCTGGATTGCGGTCTCATGGCGGGCCAGGCGCAGCGCCTCGCCCTTCTGCAGCAGACCCTCGCTGGCGAGGTCGCGCCAGTGTCGGCCGATGCCGCAGGCCTGCGCGATCCAGCGGATCACCTGGAGATCGCGCAGCCCGCCCGGCGCTTCCTTGAGGTTGGGTTCCAGCGCGAACGGGGTGTCGCGGTGCTTGGCGTGGCGCTGCTCCTGCTCCAGCCGCTTCGCCTTTAGGAAGGCGACCGGGTCGAGACTGCGGGCGAGCGCCTTCGCCAGGCGGCGAAACAGTTTCGTGTTGCCCGCCAGCAGGCGAGCCTCCAGCAGGGAGGTCTCGATCGTGATGTCGCTGCGGGCGGTTTCCATGCAGGCCTCGACCGTACGCACGCTATGTCCGATCTCCAAGCCAACATCCCAGAGCATCCCCACCACGCGTTCCAGGCGCCCGCGCTCTTGCGCGTCCGGCTCGTGCTCGAGGAGGACCAGGACGTCGACATCCGAACACGGGAACATTTCGCCACGGCCGTAGCCGCCGGTGGCCACCAGCGCCATCGAGGTGGAGGGCGCGTGGTCGCGCCAGATGGCCTGCAGCGTCCGGTCGATCCGCCGCGCGTGCTCGCGCAGCAGCCAAGCGGGCTTGCGCCCCTTCAGGTAGGCCTCGCGCAGCGCCGCGCGTGCTTCCCGCAGCCCGTCGCGCAGCGCCTCGACCGGGACGGGCGCGGTCATGGCCGCGTCAGGCGCTGGCAGCCGGCGGTGGCGGCGCGCCGTCCGAGACGGTCAGCACCTCGTAGCCGCCTTCGGTGACCAGCACAGTGTGCTCCC
>SXNB01000229.1 GCA_005777205.1 Burkholderiales bacterium
GGCGGCGTTGTCGCAGACCGTGAACACGAAATCCATCCGCGGCGCGCCGGGCGCGGCGAACTCGCCCCAGTTCTTGGAGCGCAGGCCGCTGGTGTCGAGGCGGTTCTTCTGCAGCAATTCCAGCGCGAGCGGATTGACCTGCCCGGCGGGCTGGGTGCCGGCGCTGAAGGCGCGGAACCGGCCCTTGCCGGCCGAGTTGAGGTAGGCCTCGGCGAGGATCGAGCGCGCCGAGTTACCGGTGCAGAGGAAGAGGACGTTCTTCATCCCGGCGCGCAGCACGCGGCCTTTGCCGAGGACCGGGTGTCCGAGCCGTAGGTCGGCGCCGCCTCCAGCGTGCGGAACGACTCCCGGGCGATCCCCTGCGGCTCCAGGGTCCAGTGCTTGTTGCTCTTCGCTTAGCAGCAGGTTGCGTTCTTCTCGTCCAAGATGGCGACGTCGGCCTGCGCCAGCTGCGAGCGCAGCGCGCCCAGCTCGCCCTCGTCCTCGGCCTGGATGCCGAGGTGGTCGAGGCCGGTCTTGGCGCCGCGCTTCGAGATCGCGAAATTGACGCGCGGGTCCTCCAGCTGCCACTTGGCGTAGTCGCCCCTCGTCAACGTGGGCTCGGCGTCGAACAGCGCCTTGTAGAAGCGGATGCTCTGCTCAAGGTCATGCACGGCGACGTGCACGTGAAGTCGTTTCATGGCTTTCTCCTTTGTCTGTTTCGGGTTGGCACGCCTGCGGCGCACAGCTCGCGCCGCCGCAGCAGTTGGTGGTCAGGAACGCAACAAGGTCGTTCATGCGCTGGAACGAGGCGCTGTAGATGACAAAGCGCCCCTCCTGCCGGCTGCGCGCCAGGCCAGCGCGCGTCAGGCCCGCGAGGTGGAACGACAGCGTGGCGGGCGGCAGCTCCAACTGCTCGCCGATGCTCCCGGCAGCCATGCCGGCGGGACCTGCCTGCACCAGCAGCCTGAAGATTGCGAGACGGGATCCCTGCGCCAGGGCGCTAAGGGACTGGAGGGCTTCGTTAGTTTCCATGTTTCTAGAATAGTGGAAATGTAATGGACCCGCAAAGCCCACACTCAGCCTTCCTTAGGCAGTAGCCTCCCGCCGAACCACGTCAGCGATGGATTTCGCCACCGATTCAATAGCTTTGCGCGGCACCCCTTCCACCATAACCCGCAGCACCGGCTCGGTGCCGGAGGGCCGCAGCAGGACCCTACCCCTCCCATTCAGGGATTTCTCCGCTTCGGCCTGCGCCCTGAGAATGGCCTTGCGCTTGCTCCACTCGAAGCCCTTCGGAATGGTCACGTTCAGCAGCACCTGCGGAACCATCACCAGGTCCGCGGTCAACTGCGCGAGCGACTTCCGCGACTCGCGCATCGCCGTCAGCACCTGCAGCGCCGAAACGATGCCGTCGCCGGTGGTGTGCTTGTCCAAGCTTAGGATGTGGCCGGAGCTCTCCCCGCCCAGCAGCCAGCCCTTCTGCCGCAGCAGTTCAAGCACGTAGCGGTCGCCGACGGCCGCGCGCGCGAACGGCACCTTCATGCGCGCGAAGGCCTTCTCCAGCGCGAAATTAGTCATCAGCGTCCCGGCCACTCCAGCCAGCTTCTCCCGCCCGGCGCGATGCCTGGCGATCGCGTAGAGCAGCTGGTCGCCGTCGTAAGCGGTTCCGGACCCGTCCACGATCAGTACCCGGTCGGCGTCGCCGTCCAGCGCGACGCCCAGCTGGGCCTTCTGGCGCTTCACCTCCCTTATCAGGTTCTGCGGCGCGGTGGCGCCGAACAAATCGTTTATGTTGTAGCCGTCGGGCGCGACGCCGATGGCGGCCACCTCGGCGCCCAGCTCGCGGAACACCTGGGGCGCGACGTCGTAGGCCGCGCCGTGGGCGCAGTCCACCACCAGTTTCATGCCCTTGAGGTCGAGCTCGCCGGGAAACGTGGACTTGCAGAACTCGATGTAGCAGCCCTGGGCGTCGTCCACGCGCCGCGCGCGACCGAGCTTCGCCGAAGGGTTGCAGCCCATAGGCTGCTCCAAGCGCGCCTCGATCTGCGCCTCGACCGCGTCGGGCAGCTTGTAGCCGTCGCGGGAGAAGAACTTGATGCCATTGTCGGCGTAGGGATTGTGCGATGCGCTGATCACGACGCCAGCCGAGACCCGCAACGCTCGCGTCAAGTAGGCGACTCCCGACGTCGGCAGCGGCCCGCACAGGAGCACGTCCACGCCCGCGGCCGAGAATCCCGCCTCCAGCGCCGCCTCGATCATGTAGCCGGAAATCCGGGTGTCCTTGCCGATTAGAACCGTCGGCCGCGCGCCCGCCTTCGCGCCGCGCGCCGCGAGCACGCGGCCCGCCGCGTAGCCCAAGCGCATCACGAAATCGGGCGTCATGGGCACGGCGCCCACCCTTCCCCTGATCCCATCGGTGCCGAAAAATTTTCTGCTCACGCGTTCGTGGCGCGCAGCGCCAACCAGACCGCCAGCGCGTCGCGCGTCTCCTTGACGTCGTGTACCCGCAGTATTGTCGCCCCTGCCTGCGCCGAGAGCAAAGCGGCCGACAGGCTCGCGGCAAGGCGCTCGTCGGCCGGGCGCCCGGTGATCGCGCCGAGCGTGGACTTGCGCGACCAGCCGGAGGCGATCGGGACGCCAAGCTCGGCGAATTCATCGAGCCGGCGCAGCATTTCCAGGTTGTGCGCCGCGGACTTGCCGAATCCGAAGCCGGGATCGCCAACGATGCGCCCACGCGCGATGCCGGCGGCCTCGCAGGCGGCGATGCGCGCGGCCAGATACGTCTTCACCTCGGCGACCACGTCTGCGTAGACCGGGTCGCGCTGCATCGTGGCCGGGTCGCCCTTCTTGTGCATCAGGCAGACGCAGCAGGACGAAGACGCCACCGCTGCCAGCGCACCGGGCGCCTCAAGCGCCTCGATGTCGTTGATCATGGAAGCGCCGGCCGCGAGGGCCTCGCGCATAACCCGCGGGCGGCGGGTATCCACGGAAAGCGGCAAAGGCAGATCCCGAAGCGCATCGAGGACCGGAAGGATGCGGTCGAGTTCCTCGTCTTCGCCGACAGGCGCCGCGCCCGGGCGCGAGGACTCGCCACCAATGTCTAACAGGTCGGCGCCTTCGGCGGCCAGCCGACGCGCGTGCGAGATGGCCACTTCCCGATGCAGGAATCGGCCGCCGTCGGAAAAGGAATCGGGCGTAACGTTCAGCACGCCCATGAGCAGGGGGCGATCCGGCGCCAGCGCGTACCGGCCGCAGCGCAGGATCAAGAAGCGCCCGTCAGGCGGTCGCGGTCGTAGCGCCGGCGGCCGCGGCCGGGCCGTCGCTCGCGGGCTTGGGCGAGTCCCCGCCGCCGGAGGAGGAACTGGACTTCGGCGGCCGCGGTGGATTGCCGGACATGATGTCGTTCACCTGCTCGGAGTCCAACGTCTCCATCTCCAGCAGCGCCCGCGCAATCGACTCGACCTTGTCGCGATTTTCCTCGATGATCTTACGCGCGGCCCCGTACTGAAGGTCGATCAGGCGGCGGATTTCCTCATCGACTTTCTGCAGCGTCGACTCCGACACGTTCTTGTGCGTAGTCACCGAGCGGCCAAGGAACACCTCGCCCTCGTTCTCGCCATAGACCATCGGCCCGAGCGAATCAGTCATCCCATAGTGCATCACCATGTCGCGCGCGAGCGAGGTGGCGTGTTCGAAGTCCTGCTTCGCGCCGGTGGTCTGCTGGTTGAGGAACACTTCCTCGGCGATGCGGCCGCCGAAGGACACGGCCATGAACGACAGCATCTGCTCCTTGCTGTAGCCGTAGCGGTCGCGCTCAGGCAGAAAGAAGGTTACCCCTAGGGCGCGGCCGCGGGGAATAATGGTTACCTTGTGGACCGGGTCGGCCTTGGGCATCAGCTTGCCGACCACGGTATGGCCCGCCTCGTGATACGCGGTGGTGACACGCTCCTCCTCGGACATGACCATGGA
>SXNB01000230.1 GCA_005777205.1 Burkholderiales bacterium
CAGTACATGTACATCCTGCGCGACGAGTCCATGCACTGCAATTTCGGCATCGACCTCGTGAACCAGATCAAGCTGGAAAACCCGTACCTGTGGACGGCCTCGTTCCGCGAGGAGCTGACGGGGATCTTCCGCAAGGCGGTGGAGCTGGAATATGCCTACGCCGAGGACACCATGCCGCGCGGCATACTGGGCCTGAACGCGCCGATGTTCAAGGAATATCTGCGCTACATCTGCAACCGCCGCTGCCAGCAGATTGGGCTGGACGTGATGTACCCCGGGGCGAGCAACCCGTTTCCGTGGATGAGCGAGATGATCGACCTAAAGAAGGAGCGCAATTTCTTCGAGACCCGCGTCATCGAGTACCAGACTGGCGGCGCGCTGAGCTGGGATTGAGGAAGTAACCGGAAAACGCATATGCATAAAGTGACCGCATGCAAGGCCGAGGACGACTACAAGCTCTGGATCCGCTTCGACGACGGGCTCGAGGGCAGCGTGTTTCTTGGCAACCTGCTCGAGATCGGCGCCTTTAAACTCTGGCTGGATGTGCGCGAGTTCGAGAAGGTGAGCGTGGACCCTGAGTCCGCCACGGTGACCTGGGAAGGCGGTATCCGGCTCGATCCGGACATCCTGTACCAGGACATCGCTGGCCGGGGCGTGGGGCAGTAATGAAGTCGACAGCATTCAGTCCACGGGCGGGAAGAGTTTCCCGCGCGCGGTTGAATAGTCCGGGCCTGTACGGCCGGGCTCCTTTGTAACCACCTAAGGAGATAGTCATGGCTAAGAAAAAAGCGAAAAAAGCAGCTAAGAAAAAGAAAAAGAAGAAAGCATCAAAAAAGAAGAAATCGTCCAAGAAGAAAGTATCAAAAAAAAAGGTAGCGGGTAAAAAAAAGAAGGCCGCGAAGAAGAAGTCAGGCAAGAAAAAAGCGGCCGCTAAACCCGCAAGACCTGTGGTCGGCACTGCGATGAGGACGGCACCTAATGCGCCCTCCACCGCCGGGATGACTAGCGCAAGGACTGCGCTGAATCCGGCGGCCGCATGGCCGTTCCCAACCGGATCCCGGCCGTAACCGGGAACCGATCGGGAACGTGGCGGGGGGCGCAAGCCCCTCGCCAGGGCCCTAGAAGCTCTCCGGACCGGCTGGGTCGTTTGGCTCAGACCTGAAACATACTGGCCGGTCCGAGAGGCTTCCTGCTGACGTAATTTTACCCTCCCGGGAGGGCGCCCGGACCCCACAAACCCCCATAAAACAATCCTGCCTGCATGCAACATGGGCTGCCCACGACCGGGGGAAGTGATTGACGTAGAACGAACTTTCCCGATATGATTCGCTTTTCCGCGCCTCAACAAATCCCCTCGGACCGAAAGGTTCGTGGATGCGTGTCTGAACGGGTAACCAATACCCGGTCGGCACGTCCAAGGTCAGGGGCCTTCGCCCCGGCTGGTTCCGCCAATTCCCACTCGATTTTTCCCGCGTCCCTTTCCGGACGATGGGCCCCGGGTTGGGTGTGGCGCGGGACGGCGCACATGGCAAGGAGGTACGACATGAACGCAAACAACCCGACGATGCCCATGCCGGTTCTATGGGCGGTCCTGAGACTGCCGCTAAGGCTGTTGTCCATCGCGCATACGCTGCTCGCACTATTCGGCCTAGCGGTCGCGGTGGCCATCGTGTTTGCCGCCACGCTTCCTGGTCCCCGCGAAGCCATGCTGCGCCAGCTGGGCAGGGTCACCGCGGCCTGGGAAGAACAGGCGGGGAATGTCAGCGCCGGGACTATTCAGGCGGTGGCGAGCGAGGACAGCCAGGCGCGCGAGCAGCGCGCCGTGACCGAGTTCATTGCCAAGCGCTACCGGGTCGCCGAGGACGCCATCGCTGGTTTCGTCGCCTCGGCGTACCGCGCCGGTAGGCAGTTCAAGCTGGACCCGCTGCTGATTCTCGCGGTCATGGCGGTCGAGTCGCGCTACAACCCGGTGGCCGAAAGCAACATGGGCGCCAAGGGCCTGATGCAGGTGATCCCGAAATTCCACCAGGAAAAGCTGCTCGAGCACGGCGGGGAGCCGGCGTTGCTCGATCCGGAAGTCAACATCCAGGTCGGCGCGCAGATCCTGCGCGAGTACCTGGGACGCTTTGGCGAGGTCGAGACCGCGCTGCAGATGTATGCCGGCGCCTTCGACATCCCGAACTACCCGTACGCCGGCAAGGTGCTCGCCGAGCGCGCGCGCCTGGCGCTGGCCGCGCGCGTCAGACGCTCGGCTTAGACCCGACGCGGAACCGGAGTAGCCGCTCGGCGGCTTCTTCCAAGTCCGCCATGGTGCGCGTGTAGGCGAAGCGCACGCAGCCCGCAGTGCCGTTGTCGCCGAAGTCCAGGCCCGGGGTTGCCGCGACGCCTTCCTGCTCCAGCAACTCCAGCGCGTAGCGCCGGCCGTCGCCCGATGGGCTGCCGGCGTAGACATAGAACGCGCCCGTCGGCTGCGCCGGCACCGTCAGCCCGGCGCGCGCCAGCGCCGGCAGCAGGAAATCCCGCCGCCGCGCGAATTCGGTCCTGCGGGACTCCAGCACCGAAATTGTTTCGGGTTCGAACGCGGCCAGCGCCGCGTGCTGCGCCACCGCCGGGGCGCAGATAAACAGGTGCTGTGCGAGTTTCTCGAGCTCCCGCACGCGGTCCCGGGGCAGCACGGCCCAGCCCAGCCTCCAGCCGGTCATGCAGACGTACTTGGAGAAGCTGTTGATGACCACGACCTCGCCCGGCAGATCGAGTGCGGTGACCGGCGCCTGGCCGTAGACCAGGCCCTGGTAGATCTCGTCCACCAGCAGCACGCTGCCCTGCGCGGCGATGAATGCGGCGATGCGCGCCAGTTCCCCGGGCTCGATGACGGTGCCGGTCGGGTTGGCGGGAGTGCCCAGCAGCAGGCCCCTCGTGCGCGGTCCCCAGGCCTCGCGCACCATTTCCAGTGTCGGTTGCCAGTTGGTCTGGGGCGAGACCTCGAGCGCGCGCGCTCGGCCCTCAAAGGCTCGGACCATGTGGCGATAGCCCGGATATCCGGGGTCCGGCACCAGCAGCTCGTCGCCCTGGTCGATGAACAGCGCGAGAGATAGCAGCAAGGCGCCGGAGGCGCCCACAGTCACGGCGACGCGCGCCGGCTCCAGAGCGACGCCGTACGCGGCCGCGTAGTGCCCGGCGATTGCCTCGCGCAGGTGGCCCAGGCCCAGGGCCGGGGTGTAGGCGCTGCGGCCTTCACGAATCGCCCGAACCGCCGCTTCAACCACTGCCTCGGGTGCGGTGAAATCCGGCTCCCCGATCTCCATGTGGATGACGCGCCGGCCCGCGGCCTCCAGCGCCTGCGCGCGCGCGAGCACGTCCATGACCACGAAGGGCTGGATCTCGGCGACGCGACGGGCGGCGCGCCGCAATTGTCCTTCGCTGCGGCCGGCGGTGGGGGGCATGGTCTGCGGGGGAAAGCGAGAGTATAGGGGATATAATTTTTGCCCGATGCCCAGCAGTGCCAATGAGGAATCCCGGTGGACGAGGAGTTAAGGAGAAATGCCCTCGAGTATCACCGCCTGCCGCGCCCCGGCAAGGTCGCGATCCTCGCCACCAAGCAGCTCACCAACCAGCGTGACCTCGCGCTCGCCTACTCCCCGGGCGTTGCGGCGGCCTGCGAGGAGATACGGCGTGACCCGGGCGAGGCCGTCAACCTTACCTCGCGCGCCAACCTGATCGCGGTGATCACCAACGGCACCGCGGTACTGGGGCTGGGCGCGATCGGCCCG
>SXNB01000231.1 GCA_005777205.1 Burkholderiales bacterium
CACATTGCCGCCCGGGTAGTCGAGCGGTAGCGAGAGCACGAAGGTTAGCCCCTCCGTCACCTCGCGGATGCCCTGCAGCACCTTCTCCTTGGTGACCCAGTTCATGCGGCCACGCTGGTCGTCCGCGCCGAACTCGCCCCAGTTGGAGCCCGGCGGCCGTTGCTTCCAGCGCTGCGCCACGGCTAGAAGTAGTGCCGGGAAATAGTCTCTGCGACGCAGACCGGCTTGTTGCCGCCCTCGCGCTCGATCACCGCGCTCCAGGTGGTCTGCACACCATTACCCTCGACCTTTTCATACTTCGCGAGCGTGAACCGACCGCGGATCCTGGCGCCTGCCGGCACCGGCGCGGTGAATCGCACCTTGTTCAGGCCGTAATTGACGCCCATCTTGCGGTCGGAGAATTCGAAGGTGGATTCCGACAGCTTCGGCAGCATGGACAGCGTGAGAAAACCGTGCGCGATGGTACTGCCGAAGGGTGAGTCCTTCGCGCGCACCGGATCGACGTGGATCCACTGGAAATCCTCTGTCGCCTTGGCAAAGAGATCAATTCGCTCCTGCGGCATTTCCACCCAGGGCGAAACGCCCACCTCCTGCCCGACACGCGATTCCAGCTCGCGCAGGCTGACTGCGGTTTTGGCCATGTTGCCTCCTTGCGGGAATTCTAACTGCGCGCGTCGCCCGCGAAGGCGGCGATTTCGCTGCACACCAAAGCGGGCTCCTCGTGCACGATCCAGTGCGAGGCATCCGCCACCCGGACCAGCTTCATGTCCGGCACGCAGGCTTCCAGCCCGTCCAGGCAGCCGTTCAGGAGCGCGCTGTCGAGCTCGCCCCAGAGCACCAGGGTCGGCACCTGGACCCTGAAGTCCTTCGGTTCGAACTGAAGTCTCGCCGGACCCGGATCGTCTGCGGTCGGCGGATACAGCGGGGAGGCGCGGTAGTAGTTGAGCCCGCCAGTGAGCGCGCCCGGGGATGACCACGCCTTTACGAGCTCGTCACACCATTCCGAGGGCAGATGGCCAAACGCGGAAAGCAGACGCGCATAGCCGTTCTCCGACAGCAGGCGCTCGGCCTTGGGCAGACGGAACACGTTCATGTACGCACTCGCCTTTTGTTGCGCTGGGTTGTCGCGCAGCTCGCGCCAGAAGGTGTAGGGATGCGGCGAGTTGATCATCACCAGCCGTTCCAGGCGCTGTGGATGCGCGATGGCGACCGCCCAAGCCACCGCGCCACCCCAGTCATGCGCCACCAGCACGAACTTGCGCCCTGGGCTGTAGTGCGCGCCCAGCGCCAGCACGTCAGCGACCAAGTGCTTCGCCTTGTAGGACTCCACGCCCTTGGGCTTGTCCGACAGGTTGAAACCGCGCAGGTCCGGAGCCACGCACAGCCAGCCGCGCTCGGCGAAGTATTGCATCGGCCCCCGCCACGCCGCCCAGAATTCCGGAAAACCATGCAGGAACAGCATCAGTTGATCACCCTGTCCGGCGACGGCGCAGTGCAACCGCAGGCCACCGCAGTCGCGCCACTCATGGCGGAAATTCACGCTCACCTCCCCGCCTGGGTTCCGGTTTGTGCGCGCAGGCCGTCACGGAGGCGCTCGACGATCGTACGGGATTCGGCACGACGCGCCTCCGCGCTTTTCGGGTCGATACGATTCATCTTGGCGGCAACCGCCTGGTAACCCTGCAGTTGCTGCTGCAGGCCCTGGCCGGCGCGATCGAAGTCCGACTTCGAGGGCAGCGACGAGAACAGTTCCCGCAGGCGCTTGCGCTGCGCCTCGAGCGGCGCACGCAACGACAAGTTCAGTCCGCCCGCCAGACCGCCGCCGCACAGGGCTGCCAGAACGAATCCTACGGCTAGGCTAGGGAGCGTCATCGAGCGGCAGGTCTAGAACCGCGAAAAGTCGGGCTTTCGCTTCTCGAAGAACGCGGTCATCGCCTCCTTCGCTTCTGGGGACTGTAGCCGGGCGCGAAACTCCGCGCCCTCCTCTGCCATTGCGGCGGCAACCGGGCCGGAGACGCGCTGGCGCATCAGCGCCTTGGTGGCGCGCACCGCCGAGGGCGGCAACGCAGCGACCGCAAGCGCCGCCGCGCTCGCTCGCTCGAATAGTTCGCTCTCCGGCACGATCTCGGTGATGAACCCGGCAGCAAGGGCCTTCTCGACAGAGAATGGCTGGCCGAGCAACAGCAATTCCGCGGCACGCTGGTAGCCGGCGATGCGCGGCAGCAGGAAGCTCGATCCCGCCTCCGGTACCAGCCCCAGCGGAACGAACGGCATCTGGAAGCGCGCCCCCGGTGCCGCGAACACCAGGTCGCAGTGCAGCAACATGGTGGTGCCAATGCCCACGGCGGGGCCGTTCACGGCGGCGATCAGCGGCTTCGGGAACACGGAAAGACCACGGATGAAGCGGAAGGTTGGACCCTCCTCGCCCGCGTGCGGCGGCCGCTCGAGGAAGTCCTTGAGGTCGTTACCGGCGGTGAAGCAGTCGCGCGTGCCGTGCACCAGCACCGCGCGCACGCCGGCGTCGGCCGCGGCGGCGTCCATGGCGTCGGCCATGGCGCGGTACATGTCCAATGTCACCGAGTTCTTCTTCTCCGGCCGCGCAATCTCGATGCGCAGCACGCGGTCGCGGGTCTCGGTCAGGATCTGGCTCATGGTTTGCTCATCCCCGCGCGGCGTGGCGCCCCCGTCACGTTGGCAACACGTAGTCTTTGAACTGCTGGCGCAGCGTGAGCTTGGAGAGCTTCCCGGTCGCGGTGTGCGGCAGCTCGGCGACGAACACGACGTCGTCCGGCAGCCACCATTTCACCACCTTGTCCCGATAGAACGCCAAGAGCGCTTCCTTGCTGATGTCGTGCCCGGCCTTCTTCACCGCGACCACGATCGGGCGCTCGTCCCACTTCGGGTGCCGGATGCCGATCACCGCCGCCTCCTGGATCGCCGGGTGCGCCACCGCGATGTTCTCCAGATGGATGGAGCTGATCCATTCGCC
>SXNB01000232.1 GCA_005777205.1 Burkholderiales bacterium
CCTGGATCAGGTCGGCATGTGGCAGGCCGTAGCCGAGGTAGCCGCGCGCCACCGAAACCACCAGGCGCAGATGCGACACCACCAGCTGGCGCGCCGCGTCGAGGTCGTCGTCTTTGCGCAGCCGCCGCGCGAGCGCCTGCTCGCCCTCTAGGCTGAGCATGGGGAAGCGGTTCGCGGCCTGGATATAGGCCTCGATGCTCCCGGCCCCAGCCGGCGACGGCAGCGGCAGAGTGGCGGGGAACACGGTCATTGTTGCTTGCATGGTCTAAGTTCTCCCGGACAGTTTAGCACTCTGGGCATCGGAGTGCTAAATACACCTTGGAGTTCACTCAAATAGACTAATAGTTTATTTAACTGGGCTCTATTTCAGGTAAGTATATGCTTACTGACAAATAAGCCCCGATCCAGCCGAGGGCGCCGGAAAATAATGTGACCGCCAAGGCGTTGGTGGGATGGAGAAACGCCAGCCGGAAGGTGGAACCGTAGCTGGCGGCGAGCTCCGCCACGCCCGAGTTGAGCGCGGCCGTCGGCTCGTCCGCGATCAGCACCCTGGGGCGGTTTACCACCGCACGCGCGATCGCCGGGCGCTGTTGCTCGCCGCCGGAGAGCTGGACGGGTCTGGCGCGCTCGCACAGCCCCCAGTCCGACTTTATCCAGCGCGGCTTTCGCCCGCTGCTCCGCTTCGCGGCTGCCGAGATCGCCAAAGGCGAGGGGCAGCATGACACTCTGGAACACGCTGCGGTCATAGAGCAGCTTCTGGTCCTGGAACACCAGCCCGAGGTTGCGCCGCAGGTAGGGCGGCGCCGAGCGCTTCAGGGCGCCCACGTTCTGCCCGTTCACCAGCACCGAGCAGGAGCTCGGGCGTTCGATGGCGGGGATCAGCTTGAGCAAGGTGGACTTGCCGGCGCCGGAATGCCCGGCAATGAAGGCGAACTCGCCCTACGCGATGAACAACGATACCGACTTCAGCGCTTCCTGGCCACCCGGATAGCGCTTGGAGACCGAGGAAAAGCTAATCAACCAGCGCCTCCACGAACTCTCGTGCGCGGAATGGCCGCAGGTCGTCGATCCCTTCGCCGATGCCGATGAAGCGAAGCGGCACCGGCTGCGCCTTCGCCGCCAGCGATTGCGCGCGCGCAAAGGCGCAGACCACCCCGCCCCGGGCAGTGCCGTCGAGCTTGGTGAGCATCAGCCCGGTGAGGCCGAGCGCGGCGTCGAAGGCCTTCACCTGGGCGAGCGCGTTCTGGCCGGTGCCACCGTCTAGCACCAGCAACACTTCGTGCGGCGCGCCGGGCAGCGCCTTTCCGGCCACCCGCTTCACCTTGCCGATCTCGTCCATGAGGTGAAGTTGCGTCGGCAGGCGCCCGGCGGTGTCTGCGATCAGGACATCGATACCGCGCGCGCGGGCCGCGCTGATGGCGTCGTACATGACCGCGCCCGGGTCTCCTCCCTCCTGGCCGACGACGGGCACACCGTTGCGTTCACCCCAGGCGGCGAGTTGCTCGCGCGCCGCGGCGCGAAAGGTATCGCCCGCCACCAGCATCACGCTGCGGCCCTCGCCCTGCAGCCACTTGGCGAGCTTGCCGATCGAGGTGGTCTTGCCCGAACCGTTCACGCCGGCGACCATGATGACGAACGGGCGCGCGCCGTCGCCCGCGGCGGGCAGGCGCAGCGGGCGCTCCAGCGGCGCCAGCAGCTCGACGAGCGATTCCTTCAGCGCCGCGCGCAGGTCCTCGGCCTGCTCGATGCGCTCCTTGCGCGCGCGCACGCGCAGCCGAGCGATCAGCGCCTGCGCCGCCTCCACGCCGCAGTCCGCGGCAATCAGCGCCGACTCGAGTTCCTCGAACAGCGCCTCGTCAATGCGCCGGCGACCGAGGAGCGAGCCCAGGTCGGCATTGAGCGCGCCGCCGATTGCATCGCGCGTGCGGGCGAGGCCCGCCTTGAGCCGTTGCGCCCAGGAGGCCGCTGCTACCATGTCCGCGTGAAGACCGGCGAGGCAAAGCAGGGGAGGATCCGCATCATCGGCGGCCATTATCGCAGGCGCCTGCTCGAAGTGGCGCCGCGCCCGGGGTTGCGGCCGACGCCCGACCGAGTGCGCGAGACGCTGTTCAACTGGCTGGGACAGGACTTGCCCGGCCTTGCGTGCCTGGACCTGTTCGCCGGCAGCGGCGCGCTGGGTTTCGAGGCCGCCTCCAGGGGCGCGGCGCGCGTGGTGATGGTGGAGGACGATCGCGACGCGCTCGCGGCGCTGGAGCGCAACCGCGCCACGCTGGGCGCGACCCGGGTGGAGATCGTGCGCGGCGATGCGCAGGTCTGGATCGCCCGGTCGCGGGAGTACTTCGACGTGGTTTTCCTCGATCCGCCCTTCAGGCAGAATGCGGTGCCGGCGCTGCTGCAGAGGCTCGCGCCGAGGCTCGCGCCGGGTGCCAGGGTCTACGCGGAGTCCGAGGCGCCGGTCGAGGCGCCGGCGCCGTGGCGGGAATTGAAGCGCGCCAGGGCCGGCCAGGTGAGCTACCAGCTGTTCGAGTACGGCGCGGCAAATTCCGAGCAAGGAGAAACGGCATGATCCGAGCGGTGTATCCCGGCACATTCGACCCGCTGACGCGCGGCCACGAAGACCTCGTGCGGCGCGCGAGCAGGCTGTTCGACCACCTGATCCTCGCCATCGCCGACAGCCGCGCGAAGAGGCCGTTCTTCACCCTGAGCGAGCGCATCGACATGGCGCAGCAGGCGCTCGGGGACGTGAGAAACCTCACCATCACCGGCTTTACCGGCCTGCTTACCGATTTCGTGCAAGTACAGAACGCGAGTGTGGTGCTGCGCGGGTTGCGAGCGGTGTCGGACTTCGAGTACGAGTTCCAGCTTGCGGGCATGAACCGCGACCTGAACCCGCAGATGGAGACGGTGTTCCTCACCCCGGGCGAGCAGCACATGTTCATCTCCGCCACACTGGTACGCGAGATCGCCACGCTGGGCGGCGATGTCTCAAAGTTCGTGCATCCGCTGGTGCGCGAGCGCCTGATCGCGAAGGTCAAGTCTCTCGGCGGCTAGTCGGCTAGCGCTGGCATTTTGCGCAGTAGAAGGTCGCGCGCTGGCCTTGAACCAGGTGCCGGATGGGGGCGCCGCAGCTCCGGCAGGGTTCGCCGGCGCGGCCGTACACCAGGTGCCGCACCTGGAAGTATCCCGAGGCGCCGTCGCTGCCGACGAAGTCGCGCAGCGTCGAGCCTCCGGCCATGATCGCGGCGCGCAGGACGTGTTTGACCGATCGCACCAGCAGCCCGCAGCGCGCAGCCGACAGGGTCCCGGCACGGCGGCGCGGACTGATGCCGGAGAGGAATAAGCTTTCCGAGGCGTAGATGTTGCCCACGCCGACGACCAGGCGCCCGTCCATCAGCAGTTGCTTGATCGAGGTGCGGCGACCGCGGCTAAGCGCGTGCAGGCGCCTGGCATTGAATTCCCGCGTCAGGGGCTCGACACCGAGATGCCGGATGAGCGGGTGCTCCCCGGGTGGAGCGCATGTCCACAGCACGGCGCCGAAGCGGCGCGGGTCGCGCAGTCGCAGCACGCGGTTGCCGAACGCGATGTCCACGTGATCGTGCCTGCCCGCTGGCGTGCCGGCTTCGACCAGGCGCAGGCTGCCCGACATGCCAAGGTGCAGGATCAGGTGCCCGTCGCCGCAGTCGAGCAGCAGGTACTTGCCGCGCCGGTTCACTGCGCGCACTTCCCGGCCCGCGAGGCGGCTCACTGCGGCTGGAACGGGCCAGCGCAACCTGGGCTCGCGCACCGCGACCGAAGTGATCTGCCGGCCGAGCAGGTGCGGCGCGATGCCGCGCCGGGTCACTTCGACTTCAGGCAGTTCCGGCATCGAATGGGAGTGTGAGAAGGCGTCTTGTGCGGGGCACCAAATATACCTACACTCACTGCGTCATGCTTCCCTTTTTCCGTATTGCTCCCCTGCTTTTCATCCTGGTGTTGTCCGCCGGCGCGGCGCAGGCGCAAATGCTGCCGCACCCGGACGACGACGACGACGAAGCGCTGGCGCCCAAGCCTGCGGTGGCGCTGAAGCCCGCGCCCAAGCCAAACCTGCCGCTGCAAGACCTGACGGCGGCGATGCTCTACGAATTCCTGCTGGGCGAGATCGCGGCGCAGCGTGGCAGTCCGGCGCTCGCGGCGCAGACCTACGTCGACCTGGCGCGAAAGACGCGCGACCCGCGTGTCGCACAACGCGCAGTGCAGGTCGCGAGCCTTGCGCGCATGCCCCACCTTGCGCTGGAGGCGGCGCGGGTCTGGCACCAGGTCGATCCGGTCTCGGCGCAGGCGATGCAGACGCTGATTCAGTTGCTGGTGTCTCAGAAGCGCGCCGATGAGGCTGAGCCGGTGCTGGCGAAGCTGATGGCGGCCAACCCGGCCATTACCCCCAACCTGTTCCTGCAGCTGAGCCGCCTGCTCGGCGCCAACACGGACGCGGCCGCCAACCTGCGGCTGGTGCAGCGGCTGGCGGCCTACCAACCGCAGATGGCGCAGGCGCGCTTTGCCGTGGCGCAGGCGGCCGCGGTCGCGAAGGACGAGGACACCGCATTCGCCGAAGTGCGCGAGGCGGCGAAGTTGCAGCCCGCGTGGGAACTGCCCGCGATATTCGAAGCGCAATTGCTGCAGCGACGCTCGGCGGCCGAGGCGGCGCGGCGCCTGGAGGGCTTCCTCGAAAAAAACCCGGATGCCCGGGAGGCACGCATAAGTTACGCCCGCGTGTTGGCTGGCGACAAGCGCCTGACAGAGGCACGTACGCAGTTCGAGAAAATCATCGCGAGCAATCCGAAGGACACCGATGCGATCTATGCGGTGGGCCTGCTGGCGCTGCAGCTCAAGGACTACCCGGTGGCGGAGGCGAACATGAAGCGCCTGCTCGACCTGGGCTATCGCGATCCCAACGGGGTGCGCTTCACGCTGGGCCAGATCGCGGAGGAACGCAAGGACTGGCCGGGCGCTATCAAATGGTACAAGTCGATCCAGCGAGGAGAGCATGCGATGCTGGCGCGGATGCGCACCGCGAACGCGATCGCGCGACAGGGCAAGCTGGCGGAGGCGCGCTCGTTCCTGCGCGCGGTGAAGGCGACCCCCGAGCAGAAGGTGCAGCTGCTGATCACCGAATCGCAACTGCTTCGAGAGGCGCAGCAACACCGCGAGTCCTTCGATTTTCTGGGCGAGGCGCTGAAGCTCACGCCCGAGCAGCCCGAACTGCTCTACGACCAGGCGCTGACCGCGGAGAAGCTCGAGCGCTTCGATGTCATGGAAAGCAACCTGCAGAAACTGATCCAGGTCAAGCCCGACCATGCGCACGCCTACAACGCGCTCGGCTATTCCTTCGCCGAGCGCAACCAGCGTCTGCCGGAGGCGAAGAAGCTGATCGAGAAGGCGCTCGAGCTGGCGCCCGAGGACTTCTACATCATCGATTCCATGGGTTGGGTGCTGTACCGCATGGGTGACCTCAAGAGCGCGGCGCAGCAGCTGCAGCGGGCGTGGAACGGGCGGCCGGACGGCGAGATCGGCGCGCACTATGGCGAAGTACTGTGGGTGCTGGGTGAGCGCGATGAAGCGCGGCGCGTCTGGCAGGAGGCGCATAAAGTGGCGCCCGAGAACGAGACGCTGATCAAGACGCTGAAGCGTTTCGCGCCCTGATCCCGATGCCGCGCCTGCTCGGGTTGGCGGCGGCATTTTTCCTCGCAGGCTGCGCGGAACCGTCGTTCGTGGTCGCGCCCACGGCGGTCGAGTTCGAGCTGTCGGGCCGGTTTGCGGTGAGCTATCGCGGCGAGGCGAACTCCGGCAATCTTGCATGGCGCCACGGTGCGGAGGCCGAGGAGATGCTGATCACCTCCCCGCTTGGGCAAGGCGTGGCGCGCATCTCGCGCACCGCGCGCGAAGTCGTCCTCACCACGCCCGAGCCGCGCGAGTACCGCGCAGTGGATGCGGAATCGCTCACCGAACAGGTGCTGGGCTTCAGGCTGCCGCTCGCGGGGCTGGCCCACTGGGTGCGCGCGCGCCCTGGGCCTGGCGCATCGCAATCGCGGCTCGACGCGGAGGGCCGCCTCGCCGAGTTGGAGCAGGGAGGCTGGAAAGTCCAGTACCTCGAATACGACCAAGGCAAGCGTCCCTCGCGGCTGCGCATGACCTACCCGGGTGTGGACCTGCGGCTTGCGATCACGCAATGGAAGTGAGCGGCGCGGGCCTGACCTGGCTGCCGGCGCCGGGCAAGCTCAATCTCTTCCTGCACGTGCTTGGCCGGCGCGAGCAGGGCGAGCAGGCGGGCTACCACGAGCTGCAGACGGTGTTCCGCCTCATCGACCAAGCCGACCGCGTCGGTGTGGCGGCGCGCGACGACAACCGGATCCGCTTCTCTGGCGAGTTCGGCGAGGACAACCTGTGCCTGCGTGCGGCGCGCCTGCTCCAAGCCGAATGCGGCGTGCAGCGGGGAGCGGAACTCGCGCTCGAGAAGCGGCTGCCGGTGGGCGGCGGTCTGGGTGGAGGGTCCTCCGATGCCGCGACCACCCTGTTGGCGTTGAACCGTTTCTGGGGCTGCGGCCTGGACCGGTCGCGCCTGATGCAGCTCGGCCTTCGGCTGGGAGCGGACGTCCCGTTCTTCCTGTTTGGCCGTAACGCGCTAGGCGGCGGCGTTGGCGAGCGTCTGAAGGGGCTCGAACTGGAGTCCGCCTGGTACCTCGTTCTGGTGCCACAAGTGCCGGTTTTGACAAAAGAAATCTTCGCTGACCCCGCGTTGACACGGGATACGAAACCGCTCAAAATACCGCCCTTTTTGTCAGGGCAGGGCCGCAATGATCTAGAACCGGTTGCGGCGCGTCGTTATCCAGTGATCGCGGAACATTTGACGTGGCTGCGGCAACGCAGCCCGGGGACGTCCTTCCCGCCGCGCATGACCGGATCCGGGGCTTGCGTGTTCGCCCAGTTCCGCAGCCGGAACGAAGCGGAGGCGCTGCTGGGACAGCTGCCGGCGGCGATGCGGGGCTTCGTGGCGCAGGGGCTGGATCGGCACCCGCTCCACGAATGGGTCGAAGGACCGGATTGTTAACTGAAAGCTTCAAATGGGGCGTCGCCAAGCTGGTCTAAGGCACCGGATTTTGATTCCGGCATTCCTAGGTTCGAATCCTAGCGCCCCAGCCATTTCCGTAACCGCATGAAATCCAGCA
>SXNB01000233.1 GCA_005777205.1 Burkholderiales bacterium
GTGCCCAGCGCCACCAGGTCCGCGAGCGCGGCCAGGTTGGGTTCCTGCCCCGCGGCGAACTTGCCGCGCTTCCTCAGCTCGGCGCGCAGCGCGAGCATGACGTAGAACATGACGCCCACGCCGGCGATGGACTTGGAAGGGAAGGGGCAGCCGGGCTGGTTCGGGTTGACGATGCATTTGGCCTCTGGCAGCGCATCGCCCGGCAGGTGATGGTCGGTGATGAGGGTGCCGATGCCCAGCTGCCGCGCCCGCGCCACGCCTTCCAGGCTGGCGATCCCGTTGTCCACGGTGATGAGCAGGTCGGGGCTGCGCCCGGCGGCAAGGTCCACCAGCTCCGGCGACAGGCCATAGCCCAGCGCGACGCGATCCGGGACGATGTAGTCCACCTTCGCGCCCATTTGGCGCAGCGCGCGCACGCCCACGGCGCAGGCCGTGGCGCCGTCGGCGTCATAGTCGGCGACGATGAGCAGGTGCTTGCCCGCGGCGATGGCGTCGGCCAGCAGCACTGCGGCGTGTTCGCAGTTGAGCAACCGCGCGGGCGGGATCAGGTTCTCGAACGTGTTCGCCGTTTCCGCGATTGACGCGATGCGGCGCGCGGCGTACAGGCGGGCGAGCAGCGGGTGCAGTCCGGCCTGCTCCAGCTTCTCGCGGGCAGCGGTGGGCGCGCGGCGCTCGGTGATTTTCATGCCGGGTTCGCCGCGTAAGCCGTGACCGGGCGCGGCTGGCGCCAGAAACGACGCAAGTCGCCGCGCGCGGTCTCGATGGAGATCCCTGCCTCGGGAAGGTGAATGGTAATCATGCCGACGCGCCCGGACTTCAGCGCCGCTAGCAGCGGCGTAAACCAGTCTGCTTCCATCGCGCCAAGGCGCGCGGTGTGGGCCTCGCCGTCGCGCAGTGCCGCAGCGGCGGCCAGCGCGTCGAGCACCACCAGGTGCCTGCCGGCGTCGGGCAGGCGCTCGAGCCATTCCCTTGCGCCGGAGGGCAGCGCGCGGTGGCGCATGGCCGCCAGCTTTGCCAGGCCCAATGCGACCGGATCCTCCGCGGTCACCGATTGCCAGGGGCCTTCGGCTTCCTTCGGCAGGCGGCCGGCGCCCCAGAACCAGAGACTGTTCAGCGGCACCTCGCGCGCTTCGTTCACAGGATGCTCGTGCAGCAGCATCTGGACCTCATTCAGCGTTGCATGCCAGCGCGCCGCATCCGCGCCGGTGGGCAGGTTCGCGTTGACGTCCTGACCGGCGAGGTCGAGTGGCGCGCGTCCTTCGATGGCGGCATCGGCCTTCGCGCGCAGCGCCCAGGCCGTGGGCGAGACGACGTGGACGCTGAACGAGGCGCCGAAATGCCGGTTGACCGCATCCGCGATCGCTTCCGCCTCCGCCTGCGACACGTCGAAGCCCGCGGCAGGGACCAGCATCATGGAATCCCGCTGCAGGCGCAGGCGCACCGGGTCGGCGCGCAACCAGGTGTCCTCGCCCGGCTCCAGGCCGCCGGCGAGCGCGGTGAGCGCGCCCGCAGGCAGGGGCTCCTCGCCCCAGCCGAACTCGCGCGCGAGCCAGCGCTCCAGGGCAAGCGGGTCGTCGTGCATGCGGCGCCCGCGCGCGAGCAGCAATTCCAGCGCCGGGTGGCGGGATTCGCCTTGCGCCGCCAGCAGGGCGGGGGCGACGATCTCGACGTGCATCAGCCGAGTTCGACGACGCGGGCCCGGCCGTGCGTCTTCGTTCGGGCGAGGTGGCGCGACAGGATGCGGTACTGGTCGAGGTCGAAGCGCGGCTTGATTGTCCCCAGGAGCAGGTCCGCAACCTCGGCGTCATCCTTCGCGGTCCCCAGCCAGCACCAGTGATGGATGACGTGGGCGTCGGTCGCGTCGCGCTCGCGGTCGTGCTCGATGACGCCGATCGGCCCGCGCCAGGGCCAGGCGACGCGCTTCAGACGCGCGAGCGCCGCCACGAGCCGACCCTGATGCGCCGCGGGGCTGTCTTTTCCGGCGCACAGGCCGGCACAGCGCCGGATCTGATGGCGGAAGCAGGCGCCGCCGCCCCCCTTGGCGCGCTCGATGCCGAGGGACTGCAGGCAAAGGCCATGCTCGTCGGCGATGCCGCGCAGCGCCTCCAGGGCCGCGCGCCTGGTGCGGAACACGCCATGCAGTTCCCCCACCGTCTTGGCGTCGATCTCCTCGCCGCGCGCCAGGCGCAGGCCCTGCGGCAGGGGCACGAAGCCGCACAGGTCGCTCGCGCGGCGCAGCTGGCGGTTGAACACCGGCAGCAGTTCCTTCACCAGCCTGGATTCCAGCAGCAGCGCGCCCAGCTCGCCGCAGGTCCGGCGCCATTCGATGCGGCGCACCTCGCGCCCGAGCTGCATTTCCCTGGCCGAGCGCACGTCGGCGGAGAAATGCGACAGCACCCGGCTGCGCATCCCGATGCTTTTCCCCACGTACAGCGGCGCGTCGCCCTCGCCGTAGAACAGGTAGACGCCGGGCGCCTCGGGGATGGCGTCGACGAGGTCGGGCGAAATGTGTGGCGGCAGCGCCGGCAGCTTCGTCACCGCCTTGGCCGCCTCGAGCACGGCCTCGGCGCCGCGCTCGTCCGTGGCCACGCACAGGAACTGCCACACCGCCTGGGCGTCGCCCATGGCGCGGTGGCGCGCGTGGCAGGCTAGGTTGTGGCGCGCGATCAGGCTGTCCAGGTTGTGGCGCGGGTACTCGGGGTACAGGCGCCGCGACAGCTTCACGGTGCACAGGGTGCGGGCCTGGAACTTCAGGCCCGCGCGCTCGAACTCCTGGCGCAGGAAACCGTAGTCGAAGCGCGCGTTGTGCGCCACGAACACGCGCCCCTCGAGCCGCTCGTAGAGCGATGCCGCAAGGTCTTCAAAGGCCGGCGCATCGGCCACCATGTCGTTGGTGATGCCGGTCAGCGCTTGGATCGTGGGCGGGATGCTGGTGCCCGGGTTGACCAGGGTGGACCACTCCGAGGCGATCCTGCCGCCATCCACCTCCACCACCGCGATCTCGGTGACGCGGTCCCAGGACGAATGCGCGCCGGTGGTCTCCAGGTCGACGATGGCGAGCGGGGCGTCCAGCAGCATCACGTCTAGCGCCCGGGCCTACTGCAGCTTCACGTTCGCGGCCTTGATGACCTTCGCCCACTTCGCGGTGTCCGCGAGGATGCGGTCGGTGAACTGCTGCGGCGTGCTGCCGACCGCTTCCGCCCCGACCTGCGAGAAGCGCTCGCGCAGGTCCGGCGCGGCGAGCGAGGCGACGACCTCGGACTGGACGCGGGCGACGATCGCGGCCGGCGTGCCCGCCGGCGCGTTCACCGCCAGCGCGTTGGGCACGTTGGCGACGTGGATGATCGCGGCGAAGTCCTTGATCGGGTCGTAGGGCAGCTTTTGCATCGAGGGACCGATGGAATGCGTGCTCGAGGTCGCCATCAGCAGCGTGAAGACGTCGGGCGCGCTCTTGGCGACGATGTCCGATCCGATGGAGCCGCCGGCCCCCGGCTTGTTCTCGACCACCACCGCCTGGCCGAGGCGCTCGGTGAGCTTCTGCGCCACGATGCGGTCGACAATGTCGGTTGCGCCCGCGGGCGGGAAGGGCACGATCAGCTTGATCGGGCGGTTGGGGTACTGGGCCAGCGCGGAGCCGGCGGCGAGGGTGAAGGCGAGGGCGAGGACGAAACGCATCAGGAACTCCGGTGGATATCCGTTCAGTGCCGCACTATAGCGCTGCGGGCGCGGTCAGAGAAGCTGTCCCGCCTGCCAGGCGCCGAAGGCGAGGATGGTGGGCGGGTTGGCGAGGGTTAGGCCGAGCGTGAAGAGGGCGGGGCGACATTCGACCCGGCCTTCTCGCCTCCGCTCGGCGAGGCCAGCGCCGGCGCCTTGGCCAGCAGCGTTCTGAATCCGAGCCAGAGCAGGAACGCGGCGCCCACCAGGCTGCTCCAGTACTGGAGTTACAGCAGGAAACCGGAGACGGCAGCCAGGCCGAACACGGCCACGGCGCCGTAAATGACATCGGCGGCGGCGAGGCTTTTGAAGAACAGCATCATGGCGAAAAGGGCCCGGATTCTACGATGAGATGATCCAACCCTCGCAGGAAGGGATCTTCGAGGGCAGGCCGAAGTTGCGCTTGCGCGCCGCGCCCGCGGCCTGCACAGCGCAGATCACCGCATCGAGCGCGTCGCCGCTGCCGTCAGCGATCAACGCGTGCTTGGATGCCGGCGATGCTTCGATGGCGAGCGAAGCGACAACGCGCTGTCGCGCGTCGCGCCGCGCCCGGGTCTGCTTCGACGGCGTGTCGCTCTTGTAGGACTCGCGCCCGAGGACCGAGCGCGCGAGCAGCCCGGGATAGGCTTCCAGCGCGATTCGCTTGCGATCGCCTTCCGCGAGTCCCGGTACCTGCACGCCGGCCTCCGCCAGCCGCGGCGCGCCTTCGTGGAACATCAGGGCTACCGGCGGGTTCACCAGCTTCATGGGGCTGGACGAACCGGCGGGGTGGTCGGTGGCGCGGTGCGCATACTTGCGGCCCGCGGGCCGCGTCGCGCGGTAGCCGTCGAGGATGCCGCGCCATTCCTTGCGAGAAAGCGCCGCGCAGAACCCGACCAGCTTCGTCCAGTTCTGCGGCCACTTCAGGTCGCGCACCATTTCCCGCGGCAGGCCGAACGGAAAATCAAAGCCGCCGACCCACGGACCGGGATCGCGCAGCAGCGCCTCGAAGTCGTTGAAGTTACGCAACTCGTCGATCGCGAGCAGGCGCAGCGCTGCACCCTTGAGCTCGCAGCGCGCCACCGTGATCGCCTTGCGCGGCCCCGGCGTCGAGGTGAAATCGACCCCGAGAATGTTCACGGCCGCGCCAGCGTCACCCAGACAATGGCGTCCCAGGGCAGCAGCGAATCCGCGGGGAATGGCGCACCCTGCGGCAGCGACAGTTCGCGAGCTGGCTTGACCAGCACCTTCTCGACAGAAACGCCGAGGATCCGCCACGCATCAAACCATGCGATGAATTCCGGCATGTTGCCCAATGCGTTCGCGACGTACTGGTTGTCCGATTCGCCGCGGGCCTTCCCTGTCTTCAGGTCCCAGACGCGGGAACTGGTGGCCTGCCGTGACATCAACGAGGAAAGCCAGGGGTAGTCCGCCAGCCGGCCGAAGACAATGGAGACCTCCTTTACCCCGTCGCCATGCGCAAGAATGGCGCGAACCGCGCCGTGGCTAGAGGTGAAGCCTATTGCGCCGGCTGGCCGCAGGCGCAAGACCGGGCGCGTGTCCATGCGCTGCTCGAGCGCCACCGGGCATTCCTGTACCGGGTAGGACGCGCTCAGAAGCTCGAGCATGCCGCCAGTTCCGCCGCCGACAGGTTGTGGATGCGCCCGAAGCCGGCGACAAATCGCGCGTCGTGCAGCGCGATGCGCCAGAAAGAGAAATCGGCCAGCGCGAAGTTGATCGCCTGCTCCGGAAAGCGGGCGAGCCAAGCGGACTTGAGTGCCGCGAAGTCTGCGCCTTCTTTCGGCAGCTGGAGCGCCTCGCCGCGGATGGTGACGCGCATCAGGGTGAACGGATCCGCGCGGCCGTCATCGGTTTCGGCGATGGACAGCGCAACGCGTGGATCGGCGGCCATGTCCTGGGTGTGCCAAGCTAGGCGGCTGACGTGGACGTGGACCGCAGAGAAATCCGCCACGGGCAGGTAGAGTGTCATCGAGGCCATGGGCGCACCCTGGCGCAGCGTGGCGAGATGGGCGACGCGCTCGCGTCCAAGCAATTCTCGCAGCAGCGCAGTGGTGTCGGGATCCATGCACTGGATTGTAGTATCGAGTATCCTCCCTGAGTGCGTTACGAGCTGCTCGTCGGCCTGCGCTACA